>JACOTV010000097.1 GCA_016178125.1 Candidatus Microgenomates bacterium
GAAGAATAAAAATCCACTTTTTCAAACCCCATCTGAGCCACTGCCTCAAGAAGATAGGGAAAGAGTGTTGGTATACGATACCTTCCGAGGTGTTTTACATATACCGGTTCGATAGGACGCCCATTTAACTTAAACTCTACTTTTACCCGTGGGTGAGTAAGTTTTTTTCCACCTTCAAAATATGTTTTGTCGAGGTCTCGCTTAGTTTGAATGTTATCGTCACCAAGCAATAAATCCGCTCCATATGAGTTGACATTTTGTCCAAGGAGGGTGAGTGTTGTATAACCCTCATCTTTAAGCGCCTGACACTCTGCGAGAATTTCATGAAACGGCCGACTCACTTCGCGACCGCGGGTGAACGGGACTACACAAAATGTGCAAAAGTTATTGCAACCATTTGAGATAGGCACCCATGCATGTGTACCCTCTTGGCGAACGGCGGGGAGGTCGAATCCGACTTCTTCAATCGGCATGAACTCGTCGACCGCGGGCATTGCGTTACGAATTTTCTTAAGAAATACGCCGGTTTTATCGCGGAAGGCGAGTCCCACCATACATCCGGTGACGATGATTTTGTAGAACTCCTTTTGTTTTTTAATTTCGCCGAGATTGTTAACGAGTCCGTACACTCTATTTTCGGCAGATTCACGGACCATGCAGGTATTTATGACGACATAATCAGCATCTTGATATCCGCGCGCGGGCGAAAGCCCGCGCGCCTTAAACGCCGCGGTCAGTCGTTCCGTGTCGGCATGATTTTGCTGACAACCAAAGGTTTTAATGAAGTATTTCATGACAGCCTAATTATACGGTATCAATTGAAGCGCTTGTCTTTGAGCTGATTCATGAGGTAGATAAAAACGACAAGAAGAAGAGCGATCATCACAAACGCAATAAGTTTTTCAATGCCTTCAAGGAACAGACTTGCGATTCCAAGGACCAGTGATATTATCCAGTAAAAGACCGCGATGCGGCGTCTTCCCCACCCGACTTCGAGAAGTCGATGATGGAAGTGCCCCCAGTCGGCTTTAAATGGCGATTGTTTATTTTTGATGCGACGTAAAATGCTATAAATGGCATCGATCATAGGAATCGATAAAATGAGAATTGCGGTCCCAATTTTGCCAAATGACAATATTGCAAGAATGCCGAGTAAGAAGCCAGCAAGTCCTCCACCGCCATATCCGGGCATAATCTTTTGCGGATAAAAATTATGAGGAAGAAATCCTAAGTATGCGCCTGCGATTATGAATGAAAGAAGTGATACCGTTTGTGCACTTACGTCATGTGCGGTGAATCGAGTCGCCAACAGCCCCAGAAAAATGGCGGTGATCCCCACAAATCCAGGCAGTTGTCCATCGACACCTTTGCTCCAGTTCACCATATTCGTAGTCCAGGTAAGCCACAATATGGCAAGAACATTACCCACGATCAAGAAGGTATGATGTTGACCCAATAAGTCGAAGGTCCACTTAACACTATCGAGGCGGATTACTCCACCAAAGGGGTTTGATATATAGGGAATACCAAGACCGTAACTGATCACTAGGAGTGATATAAGAATATTCAGTCCAAATCGCACATACGGTGATGTGTCACTGTAATCATCGATTACACCTATAACTACCAATAATCCGGAGGCAACCAATATGCCAGTGATCACGTGATTGATATTCAGAAAAAAAAGGGTTGTGAAAAAAAGTGCAAAATAAATCGGTATACCGCCACCACGGGGTACGATTCCTGTATGGGTGTGCGCTGGGTGGTGGCGTTTACGTTTGTCGGTGACAAGCGACAGGTAGCGCGCGAGTTTAATTGCGGGGAAGGTGAGTAAATACGATAGGACGAACGCAACGACGAATGGGATGAATAAATTCATGTAATAAGAAGAATAATCTTCAAGAATACTAATGTTAGGCTTACAATGGCCGCAATCGTGAATACGCGAAACGACATACTAATGAATGGGCTTTCTTTAAATACTCGGCGAGCCAGATACCCGTTTAAAATCACCAATCCATTCATTATGAGCGGTAGTACAAACAGCATCCACCACGGAGCGATCTGTGCTTCACCGGTCGATCGTGAGTAAAAGAGCGGCAACTCGGGGGGGAGTCGGTTAATGTTCAATAAGAAGATCGCGACGACCAAAATGTTCGAGATGATCAGCGTAAGAATCATATTGCGAAATATCAGTACGAATCAAGAAGCGGGAACTTCTTACAAAGTGCCAATATATCTTTACGTATTTTCTTTAACTCCGGTGTTTTTTCAAATAGTTCGATGCGGACTGACTTTTTGCGTTCGTCTTCGTATGAAAACCCCAGCTTTTTCTTGGTTGCGGCTACTGCTGTCACCGTTTCGTGCATAGCTTTGGCAATTGGTTTCATGTCGGCTTCTTTCATGCCACGGCTCGTGATGCCCGGGGTACCAAGACGAATACCTGATGGGCTAAATGGTGGATTGGGGTCAAACGGTACGGTATTATAATTCAAAATGATTCCAACGAGCTCGAGGGCTTCGGCTGTCGTTTTGCCCCGAAGTTCCTTATTTCGTAAATCTACAACCATGAGGTGATTGTCGGTCCCTCCAGTAACTATTTGAAAATCGAGTTTTTCAAGCGCCGCGGCGAGGGCCTTTGCATTATTCACAATTTGATGCACATATTTGACAAAGTGTTTTGTTGAAGCTTCGTTAAGTGCAACCCCGATACCTGCAATAGTGTTCATATGCGGACCACCCTGAGCTCCCGGGAAAACTGATTTGTCGATGAGGTTTGCGAGTTCGGGATTTTTCTCGAGTCCGCGTTCAGTGACCATGATCATAGCCCCACGAGGACCACGTAGAGACTTGTGCGTTGTTGTCGTTATTATGTGCGCATACGGCACCGGCGATGGGTGAGCTCCTCCTGCGACGAGCCCGGCGATATGGGCGATATCGGTTATGAGATAGGCGCCGACTTTGTCAGCTATTGCCGCAAATCGTTTCCAGTCAATGGTTCTGGGGTAAGCGGTAAAGCCTGCGATAATGATTTTCGGTTTGTTTTTTTTGGCCAGGAGTTCAACGGCTTCGTAGTCGATAAATCCCCCCTGGGTGACGTTGTATTGCACAGAGTTAAAAATACGCGATGTAGCCGAGGCCTGAGCCCCATGCGTTAGGTGGCCCCCAGAAGATAATACCAGTCCCATAATAGTGTCACCTGGTTCGGCAACTGCAAGGTATGCTTCAAGGTTTGCCGGTGATCCAGAATATGGCTGTACGTTTACATGAGGAACGCCAAATAGCGCTTTTGCGCGGTTTTGAGTGACGATCTCAATCTGATCAACGATTCCCTGTCCCTGATAAAATCGCTTTGTCGGATATCCTTCTGAGTATTTATTTCCAAGACTTGATCCGACTGCTTCCTCGACAGCACGCGAGGTGGTATTTTCTGAAGGAATCATCTGGAGAGATTCTTCTTGTCGCTTCCGTTCGGCAACGATAAGATCTGCGATCTGTTGGTCTTCCTTAGTCAAGAATTTCATACTTGTATATTATCATAGTTGACCATTCATGAGAACGCACATTGCGGTCTCGGCCTCTTGCGAATCTGTGAGCGGTCGGACGGCTTCCAGATACCCGTTAAGATCGTATTCACCTGTCGATTGTATTTTTGCTTCGTAATCCTCGTTTATCTTGTCGCGGCGTTTCCACGTGTCGTGAATATTTTCTGCAAAATCTGGATCGGCAAATGGCAAGAGGGATCCGCTAGTGAAATTTCTGGCAAAGCGACCATATTTTCCCAAACGCGAGCTGCTTTCTGGGACAGACAAATCCCGTAAGGTTCTTTTGATTTTATTGAGGAACCGGGCTTTGGTTTGATCATCGAGTCTATCACTACGCGAGAGCGCTGTGCTGATAGCCGAAAGTAATTCGACCGTCGTTTCGCGCGGATAGTTTGATAAAGAATCAATAGCCTTGACTTTGAACTGCAGTGCTAAAGTGCAGACTAAGTCATACTGTGAATCTTCTGCTTCATCTACAAGCTCTCCTATATTGTTTTTAACAATCTTATGTTCTCGAAACCGATTCCATGCATCAACTGGCGCTAATAAAACATCACTTTCATTGTAATAGGTATCAATTCTATATAAAACGCTCGCACGTCTGATCTTAGATGAATCATCAGGGTCGTCGGAGCCTTCAACTAGTTTGTCTCGCACATTAGCAAATTCATACATGAATGCATGTGGCGAAGCTGATTTAAGTGTTTCTAAATCGACAACCGCTAAGGCTGTAAAAAGGCGGGCAAGGCTTTTATCGGCTTCATAGTGTCTGATTGGCCAGTCTTTATGAATCTTCCAAACAAGTCCTCCTGGTCGGCACTCGGACGCATGCCAGTCTTGGTAATAACCAACCGTCTTCTCGATACAGTTATGAATAGCGCGCTGGCGTTCATCACCAGTTAGTCCTCCGTCGATGACTAATTCAGCAGCGGCCGCATTCGACCGTCTTAGATCTGTCCGTCCCGCAACAAATTCTGCGGTTGTTTGAGGTAATTGCTTGTGCTCAAATTCTGGGTGCATGGACGACAGTATAGGTTATCGGGAGACTGTGTCAATCACTTAGAAGATTGACTGAATTGAATAGCTGAGATTATCATGGAGGATAAATGCCTTGTTTGGGAAGCGAGGAGGTGTTGACACGATTCGATCAGGGGGAATGAGTACTTTTCCTACATAATCGGGAATCTCGTCATACGATTTGCCGATAATATATACACGAGAAGGATCAAAGTAGTATTGCGCAGGATGCAGGTTAAGCTCGTTCTCAACATATACTGAGTCACCTGGCTTTGACAGTGTAGTGATCTCATGCATGACACTTCTAAAATCAGCTTTTTTGCGGAACGTAATCTGCAGTGAATGGTACGAAGCAAATGCTATAAAAAAGAACGCCAGAAAAATTACACGAATTTGGCGGGTGGGCATCCGTGCAATAAGGAACAATATCATAAGGAGTATCCCGGGTGTTGAAATCATAAGGTAGCGCGGAAGGAACAACGGCTTAATGGGTGTAAGAACGAGGGTAAGGATAACGGGGATTGTGGTCCAGCATGCGAGCATGAGCATCACGTCGCGATCATGTTTTGTGCGAGTTGCAGTTTTGTACCCCAACACCAAGGTAGCGATAAAAAGCACTGTATACGGGACGAGTGAAAAATGCGGAAAGGTAAATATATCTTCATACCCCGTAAGAAGCACCGCCGGTGTGTTGAGTATTGTGTACAGTGTGGGAGGGATAATCCAAAATGCTTTCCCCACCGGCGGGTGCTGAGACAATACATAGAATACCCATGTGCCAAATACCACACCGGCCGGAACGAGGTGCTTGATGTATAACCGCTTTTGTTCTTTCGTGTGTGTCCTGGAAAGAAGCATATAGGTAATTTGTGCAGCCAAAACAAATAAGAAAAAGTAGTGAGTCAGTAAACCGCACACGACGGTTAATAAGTACTTTCGCGGCCGCCTACTCAAGAGGAAGTACCAGGAAAGGGTAGTCAGACATGCCGTCATAGCGTACATACGAGCTTCAAGGGCGTAGTATACGAGAAATGGGTTGAACGCAAACAAGAGTAAATATATCCACCGACTCTGGCTTTTTTTCCCAAAGATGTGCTCGAGGATTTGGCACGCCGTGTAAATTGTTACGTTGAAGAAGATCAGAGAGAAGGTTCGCAGCATGATCTCGGAATGGCCAAATATCCACATATATATGTGTAGAAGGAGATAGTAAAGCGGTGGATTAAAGTCACGAGCGGTCAAGGAAAAAATATGAAAAAACGGCTGTTTGGCGGTTAAATAACTAAATGCCTCATCACGCCAGATGGATTGAGTAAGAAACAAGAAAGGCGTCTTAGTTAAAAGCCAGGTAATCATGGGTGTTACACTTTTTCAGTTACTTTATAAGTCAACTTCTTTCCGATGATCATTCGTGTGTGTGCGTCAAGGGCGGGAAGCGACGAGAGAACGAATGATACTACTGGCAAGAGATACCATTGAATAATAAGAAATGGTAAAACGTAATATTTTGTTCGTTGATCGAGGCGGTTGCGGAGTTTTACGTCAAGATAGGTGTAGACCAATAGGAATGACGTTGAAAGCGTGAGGATCACGCTTGAAAGTTGGGGAAGCAGAAATCCCAAAACAGTACGCTTAAAGACAGGATTAATAAGCGGCGGAATGAGTGCCGAGACGGTAAGAATAAAAAACGACGTTGGCCATAATAAGTGTGTTTCTACCAGGTTCGCAATTTTGTTTACTTTCGTCATGAAGCTAATATGCGGAGAGGCTATCGATTGTTTGAGAGCGTAACCAATATCGCTTACTCCCCATGCCCATCGTTTTTCCTGTTCATAACGATTAATCAATGTTTTAAAAAGACCGCCAGAGTAGACAGCATCACCACTGACGATCGTAAAAAGAGGTACCGTTGCTACTTTGGATCCATACTTAAAAAATGCCTGAAAATGCACATGCCAATCTTCGGGAATAATGTCGACATCCCAGTAGCCAATTTTCTCAAGGAGTGAAAGACAGTTTGAATACGTTGAAGTCTGGATGAGTTTTTTTGTTTGTGACAA
>JACOTV010000098.1 GCA_016178125.1 Candidatus Microgenomates bacterium
ATGAAGTCTGGGATTGTCATCATCGCGGCGCTTGTCATTAATTCGTTGCTTCGATCACTGGTTAAGGTCCCCCGACAGCTCGATAATCGACGCGGGCGCACTTATAAAGTGGTCATAAAAAATGCGATCACTCTCATCGTTGTTTTTTTAGTTCTCTACATACTTTTTAAGATCTGGAATATCGACATTGCCCCTCTTTTGGCATCTGCTGGAATAATAGGTATCGTTGTTGGTATCGGCTCGCGATCGCTATTTGAAGACTTATTGGCCGGAATGTTTTTAGTGTCTCAATCGCGCGTTGCAGTCGGCGATTATATAAGTATCGGAAACGGCGTCGAAGGAACGGTCGATTCTATTGGGCTGAAAAACACGACTTTAATTAGCGGAAACGGCGCGTACACCGTTGTTCCAAACGGCCAGATAAAGCAAGTTACGAATAACGCATACGGCAAGGCCCAAGTCGTCCTCGAGATTCCGGTCAAAACAGGGCAGCATCTGGACACAGTGCTTAAGACGATTGGCGATGTTATTGCGTCATTTGATGACGATCAAGAATTCACGTTGTTAAAAGGAACCAAGATAATCGGGGTAAATAAAATCGATGTCCATGGGGCATTTGTAGTGAATGTGCTTCTTGTCGCTGAAGGACGTTTGCGTGGCGCAATAGAACCGCAATTTTATTATCGCCTGATCAAGGCGTTTGAGAAGAAGAAGTTGGCGTTTGTATAACACGTTGTTTCCTCCTTAGTTTCCATCGGTAAACAACATACCCGACGAGCGGTATGATTATTGGACCCGGTATAAGCCACATCCCCAACAATGTGCCGCTTGCTTTGACCAGTCGTTTTTTGGTTATTTGCATGTCTTTACTATACTCGATCATAATACGACTCGTCGATAATTTGCATTAGTGGTATACTCAGACTGTGAAGATACTTTTTCTGTCTGCTGAGGTTGGACCATTCGTTTCAGTTGGAGGACTTTCTCAGGTAATGTATTTTCTCCCGCGTGCGCTCCTTTCCCTCGATCACGAAGTAGCGATTTTTACTCCCAAGTACGGCACCATGACCGAAAAAGCACCCGAGGGAAAGCCCTGGAAACTAACAACCGAAGTGCCTATATTAAACGTTCCTGTTGAATCTCACATAAAAGAAGGCGACAAAGAAGCGCAATATATTCAGTGTGCTGTGAAAGAGTATCGCGGTAAAATGCGTGATCCGGTAGTGCATTTTCTAGAAAATCAGGAATATTATGAACTGCGTGCAAACGTGTTTGGCTATGCTGATGACCAAATTCGGTTTGCGCTTCTTTCAAGGGGGTGTTTAGAATGGCTTAAAATGCAGACCGAGCCCCTGCCCGATATAATCCATTGTAACGATTGGCATACCGCGTACTTCATCCAGCTCGCGCGCCAAGATAAACGCTATAAATCACTCCTTGCAAAAATTCCCATTTTAATGAGTGTGCATAATTTTCAATATCAAGGGAACATCGGATTCCGATACCTCTCCCCTGCCGAAAAAGACGACACCAGCCGCGAAATCGAACCGCTCTTTTCTGAGAAACTTAAATATCAGAATGCGCTACTACGTGGAATCCTGTATGCCGATGGGGTTAGTACCGTGAGCCCAACGCATGCGGTCGAAGTTCTTACCCCAGAATACGGCGAAGGGCTTGAAGCAAACCTACAGAATGTCCGGGGAAAAATTACGGGGATCTTGAATGGACTCGATATTCGGGAGTTTAATCCCTCAACTGAACCCATTATTAAGAAACAATATTCAAAGAAAACGGTAATGCCTGCACGAAATGTCAATAAGCGTGACTTGCAAAAAGCATTTTCACTAACTGAGAACGCAAATATGTTCGTCCTCTTTGTAACGGGCCGCATTTCGCGCCAAAAAGGATGGGATTTACTGATCGAAGTGTTTCCTCATGTGTTGCGCTATGCCCGCGACTTACAGATTATAGTGCTTGGTGATGGCGATGAAATGTATAAAAATCAGATACAAAAACTGCAGTCCGAATTCCCCGACCGTGTTGGGTTACACCTGCGAACCGATTTTAGACTGCCGAGAAAATTATTTGCCGGCGGAGACGTGATTCTTATGCCGAGTAAGTTTGAGCCCGGCGGAATCGCGGCGCTCGAGGCCTTACGCTACGGCGCGATTCCGCTCGTTCGTCGTACCGGTGGACTTTCAGATATCGTAACCGACTTCGATACTGATACCGGCATCGGAAATGGGCTTTCATTTGTTGAAAATGAGCCGTGGCTATTGTTTGGAAAAATCGTCGAGGCAATCGTTTTATATAAACAAAAAAACATGTGGAAAAAACTTATTCAAAACGCAATGGACTCTGACTTCTCGTGGGTTCATGCGGCTCGAGAGTATGAGGAGCTTTACGAAAAACTGATTACCGAAAAAAAACGTGCGACGAGTATGACGCCACATCCCGCCTATAAATCAGCTGCCGCATCGTAAAACCGCCTAATACTCTTATGAATGATCAGCATGCGCTATGGTTTGAGTCTTTCAGAAAGACCGCTGCATATCAAAAATTGCACGAGCGTCCTATTGCCTATTTTTGTGCAGAATATGCAATTTCTGACTATCTGCAGACCTATGCCGGTGGCTTAGGGGTATTAGCGGGCG
>JACOTV010000132.1 GCA_016178125.1 Candidatus Microgenomates bacterium
GTCTCAACGCTTATTAGGCTCTTCAGCGAAGCATACAACTTGCAGAAAATCACGCCTGTAGATTCACTTCCGCTTGAGATTGCCGTTGTGGATTTCTATAATGGTAAAATTAAAAGTTCTTAATAATATGTCATGCTGAATTTATTTCAGCATCTCATGAGATCCTGAAACGAGTTCAGGATGACAAAAGCAACGATATGTTTAATCCATTAAAAGGATTTGGTGATATGGCCAAACTCCATAAAATTCAGAAGAAGCTTCAGGAGCAAGAAGTAGTCGTCGAAAAAAACGGTGTTACCGTGGTCATGCGAGGGGATCAGAAGATTAAAGAGATCATCATCGACGAAGAACACGCGGACCGCGTAGTCGAAGCCATAAACGAAGCCGTTCGTAAAACTCAAGAAGAAGCTGCCCGGACGCTTATGTCCATGCAAAACGAATAATCTTTTATGAAACTATTTTCTGGAACAGCTCACCCGGCCTTGGCCGAAGAGGTTGCAAAACTTCTCAAAATCCCCGTAGCGCAAAGCGAAGTTGTACGATTTGATAACTCAGAAGTGCGCGTTCGTATCGAAGAAGACGTCCGCGACGAAAAATGCTTTGTCATTCAATCCACTTCGAGCCCCACAGACACCCATCTCATGGAGCTCTTCTTTTTCTGTGACGCGCTTCGTCGTGAACAAGCCAAACAGATAAACGTAATCATGCCGTATTTTTGTTATGCGCGACAAAATATTCAGCATCGCCCAGGCGAGGCAGTATCGGCGCATGTCGTCATACGCCTTCTTGAATCCTTGGGTGTCCATCAGATCATAACCTGTGACATTCACGATGAGGGATCGCTCGGTATTTTCTCGGTTCCGGTGACCCACTTGTCAACGCTTCCTGCGATGGCCGAAGAAGTAAAACGCTACATCGGAGAAAAAAACGTAACTACGCAGTCTGTTGCGGTGGTTTCACCTGACCAAGGGGGAATCGAACGCGCACGAACGTTTGGTACTGCACTTTTTGGAACCAACGCATTCGACTTGGTAGTCGTTGAAAAACGACGTGACCAAAACGTAAAACATGTGAGCGCCGCGATTCAACTCTTTGGCGAGGTAACAGGCAAAACAGCAGTAATTGTCGATGACGTAACCACCTCAGGCGGAACCCTTATTCACGCCGCAGACGCATGTATGAAAGCCGGCGCTACGCGTGTCGTAAGCGCCATTGCTCATCACGATTTGGGCAGTGGGGCGCCTGTTAAGATCCAAGCTTCAAATATCGAAAAGCTCTTTAGCACTAATACGATTGCATTAACCGACGAATTTAGATTCGACAAACTCCAAGAAATATCAATCGCTTCAATAATCGCCGCACAGATCAAACCATAATTTTGTCCCTACACCAGCGCCCACTCCCGGAGTCTTAAGACGATCCTCTGTTACACAATTACGGACACGCGGTGTTGTTTTCAAAAGTACTTGGTCCACCACTAGTGACTCCAAATCCGGTAATCGCATTACAGTCGATCACATTATTCTTGATGGTATTTATGCCGGCAGGTTGGGTATGAAAAATAAACCCTGCAGTTGGACCGTCCCATCGTTTTATGAAATTACCGTCGACGGTGTTACCCGCTGCACCGTTGTTGATAAATACCGCACCTGCGCATCCTTGCCCGGCTACATTACTTTTTCCACACGTGTTTTCAAACGTGTTTTTTTGGATAAGCATCCCCGTGGTGCCTGCACCTTCAATCTGCACTCCATCGTTGTGAGTTCCCCCAAACCCAGTCGTGTATTCGTCGAGTTCATGAATGTAGTTTTCGATAACCTGACAGTTGGTTCCTTCCTTAACGCCATCGGCCGCTCCTTTTGCGTTGTTTCTAAAAAAACGCGATCCGGTGCCACACCCAATGGTCGACGCCCCCGCATGGGCCACATCGAAAATATTATTATGTTCAAACACCCCACCACCTGCCTCATCGTATAGTTGTGAAGTTGCACAATTACCGCGTATTTCGGAATTGGTTATATGTATGCCTGGGGCTCCCGTTTTTACACACCCATTAAAAATATATCCGTCGGCGTTCTGGGTTACTACAATCCAGGTTCCATTCCCGGCAGTCGGCCATGTTTTGGTTGGGGCAACCGCCGGCCCGGTGTTTAAGGCCGATGGAAAATCTGCCACTCCTGGGTTGGCTGCGGGGGGATTAGTACCTGGGGGATTGGTGGCCGGCGGTTGCCCCACAACGGGGGGGATCAGAGTAGCCTGTGGCGTCGGCGCAGCACATATGGAGTAACTTGTTGCGGTGCCCGTCATGTTGTAACGAGCCTTGGTGCTGGGGTCGGTGGGGACATTGGCCATAATGACCTGCGCTCCGCAGGCGATACTCACGGGGACCTTGGTACCAGAGACATCGGGAGTAGGGTAGAGAAAGTTACATAGAGTGAAGTACTGTTCTAGTGCAAGTGCGATCGAATTGAGATCTTCCTTGCGACGCGTGTCACGAGACTTTTTTTGGGTGCCACTGTAACTTACAACACCAATTCCAGTTATGACCGCAATCACCGCAATCACCACAAGGAGTTCAAGAAGTGTATACCCGCCCCGTGTACTTAGTTTTTTACCCATTAATCTATGGTACAGTATGGCCCGTTTATTGTGCAGAAGAAATTAGTAATTATTTCTTCCTTCGATGGCGCGCTTAAGGGTCATATAATCGGCATATTCGAGATTCGCTCCCATTGGTAAGCCATACGCCAGTCGCGTAATTTTCAAATCAGGCGATACGCCGTCTTTTATTTCACGGATTTTTGTTTTTATATACATCGCGGTGGCTTCGCCTTCCATATCAAGATTAGTGGCAAGTACCACTTCCTTGAGCTCGGGAGCATTTTTAATGCGCTCAAGAAGCGAAGGAAGATGAATATCATCGGGACCAATGTTATTAAGAGGATCAATTTTCCCATGAAGTACGTGGTATACGCCATTATAAATATCCCCGGTTTCAAACGAAAGCAAATCAAGCACATCTTCAACGACCGTAATAATGTTCTTATCGCGCTGCGGGTCGGCACATATCGAACATGTCTCTTCTTCGGTGAGGTTTTTACATATCTTGCAGGTTTTTGTGCGGATTTTTAGTTCACGGATGCTTTTTGAAAATTCTTCTAAATCAACTTGGGGCATGCGTAAGAAATAAAACGCTAACCGATTTGCGCTTTTTTCACCGATCCCGGGAAGCCGTTGCAAAAAAAATGCTATATGTTTAAGATTTGTCGGGAGTGTCG
>JACOTV010000133.1 GCA_016178125.1 Candidatus Microgenomates bacterium
ATCCGAGAGCACGTTTTAACACATCGTTATTTATGTAGGTTCTTGCATGACCGATATGGGTGTAATCATACACCGTGGGTCCGCAAGAATAGTACGTCACGTTAGGCGCGGCAAGGGGCTGGAACTCTTCTATAGAACGCGAAAGGGTGTTATAAAGTTTCATACGGTACTGCTGCAATTATAGCCATCATTTTTTCAAATAATACAGAATCTGGCGTGCAGCGCGTTCTCCTGATTCAAGCGCGCCTTCCATATACCCCTGAAACTGTGCCGTGTGCTCACCGGCCATAAACACATGGTGATTAGGCTTTCGAAGGAAGGTCTGCGACGCCAGATCTTCGCTATCAAACACCGCGTACGCACCGCGGGTATAGGGATTGTCCCCCCAGTAATAGCTATCGACGGCTTGTACATATGCGCGGACATCGCCAAAGGGCACCGCAAGTGCGTCGCATACGGCGGCCAACTTTTGTTGATAACTCATGCTACCAATTGTTGCCGCGCGGTCACCCGTTGCATAGGAAACCAAGATCCCCGAGGTGCCCGGTTGTCCTTGGGTTGCATGGTAAATATGATGTGCGATGGTGTCTGTTAGTATCTCGAACCGATCGTCATGCCAAAAGCGTTTCTTAAAAAGAACCGCCGTTTTGGTAATGCGGGCATATGACAACGTGTCCATCGCATGTTTTTGACGCGGATGAAGTGCTGGATGCCAGAGAATATTCGAAAGTGCTTCGGTGGGAAGTGCGCTTACTAAGTAGGTGCCGTTGTACATTTTTTCATCCGTTGTTTTGACGAATACCTGGCCGTCGTGTTGAGCAATATACGCAGCCTCGCTATTAAAATGAATGCTCCGAGGGCCGAGCGTTGCCGCAAGTGCCTCGGGTAGGAGCGCATTCCCCCCCTCGATCCTGTCGCGGACAGCAAAAGCAATATCTCCTCCATTTTCTTCGTACTCAGAAAGCATGTTGTAAGCCGACGTGAACCGGGTGCTTTCGCCGATGTCGGTACTATGAAAGAGCTCGAGTAGTTCGATGTCGTCTTGGTTCATACCGTGTTGCATGAGAAAATGCCACCAGTCTATATTCTTAAGCTCAGTGAGTCGCCTACCCCGTAAATGCGGAAACCGCTTCATCATAAGATCCATCATGCCGTACCAGTTTTGGTGCAATCGCCAGTGCTGCGGTTTTTTATGAATGCCACGGATGAGGAGATGGGTATTAAGGTTGTGGGGTATGAGCCGGAGTCCAAACTGGCGGCACAAGGCACGGACATGCTTATGCGTTTTGCCAATCCACTCCCCGCCCATTTCGTAGGTGAGCGCGGGCTCATCGGCAAAACGCCGCGTATCCACGCGTCCACCAATGCGATTGGTCGCTTCAAGGACGGTGACTTCGACGCCACGTTTTTTTAGGGCATAGGCCGCATTGAGTCCAGCAAGGCCGGCGCCGAGCACAAGTACATGCGCCGGCCTAGGTTGTTTTTTCATTCTTAGTAATCAGTATAAATGGATAAGTATTGACTTTGAAATGAAAGAGTCTTACGATGACTGTAATTAGCATTTGATTTACTCATTATGCAAAAAGGAAACACTAATAGTATCGCGATTGTCATAACCGTCATTGTCCTCATCGTCGGCGCCATTTTTATGTTGTCGCGTCAAAACAAAACGATAGCTCCCGAAAAGGAATCTTCTGCGCAGGCTCAAGGGGGAGCATTACACCCAAGTAGCGGTAGCGCAGGCATTGTCGAAGGTGACCAGAACGGCCAAGCGATGCAATCGATTGATATTAAGATAAAGGATTCTACTTTTAATCCTTTTAAGCTCACTATCAAGAAGGGTACAAGTATTACTTGGAAAAACTATGACTCGATGCCTCATACGGTGACTGCTTCGGATAAATCGTTTGATTCAGGAAGTATGGCCAAAGATAAAACATTTACCCATACCTTCACCACGGTTGGGACCTATGACTATGTTTGTACATTCCATTCAAACATGAAGGCGCAGGTGATTGTGCAGGAATGACCGATCGTTTGCTTACTGACCGGTGGTCGATGACACATATTGTTTGGGCGCTCGTTATTTTGATAGGTTCCCTCTTCACTTATTTTTATCCCCAGTCAATCGACACAGTTTTTATTACGTGGGGTGTGCTGACTCTTGCAGGCATTGGCTGCAGTTCGTATTTAGCTGACTGGTCTAACGGGTCAAATCGCATACTCCAGATTTTCTGGATAGTAACAGTTGCGGTGTTATTTGCGACTAATGTGTTGTCGGTATCCCGTGGATTTGCCCCCCAACTCCTTAAATACGACATCTTTTTGCAGTGGTCGGTGGTGAGTAGTGTAGGATATCTTTTTACCGCGCTTATTACTCGATCGCGTCCCATGTTCGTCGGCGGCCTGGCAACGTTGTTCCTTGTTCCCCTTTTTAGCATTACATCTCTCGCTTCCTATTCTGCACTTCTTTTTGGCATCCCTCATGCGGCCTTTTTACTTATTCTGGCGTTCTGAGCGCGCTTCCTGAGCTCCAATAAGGTAAAATATACGTATAGCGTATGGAAATCGCCTTTATTATATTTTTGGTGCTTCTTAACGGTGTCTTTGCAATGGCTGAAATAGCCATTCTCGCATCGCGCAAAAATCGACTGCAGCAGTTGGCTGCTCGTGGTCAACGGGGTGCGCAGACCGCACTCGATCTTCTCAGCCAGCCGAGTGAGTTTTTATCTTCAGTACAGGTTGGAATAACCTTGATCAGTGTGCTTTTGGGTGCTCTTGGAGAGCCAAGCCTTGGCCGTTCCATTAGGCCGTTTATAGAATCGATCCCCGGTGTTGGTGTGTATCACGAGCCGCTCACGTTTCTCATTGTGATCACGATCATAACGTTTATCTCATTGTTTGTCGGTGAGCTTGTTCCTAAGCGTATCGCGGTGAGTAGTCCCGAGCGGATCGCTTCTATGATGGCGCCGTTTATCAGTGGGCTTGCGCTCGTTACTGCGCCGTTTGTTACGTTATTAAGTCGTGCGACCGACTGGGTCATCAGTGTGCTTCATTTAAAGCAATCAAACGATACGAGTGTGACCGAGGAAGAGGTACGAATGCTTATTCGTGAAGGAAGTCGCATTGGGATTTTTAATAAGACCGAAACCGATTTGGTAGAACGTGCTCTCAGGCTGGACGATGTGAAGGTGAATTCACTCATGAAGCCCCGTAACGCAATCAAATGCATAGACGTCAATAAGTTCTCAAAAAAGCCGATGGATTTTCTTAAACGGCACCCGTTTGATCATATTATTCTTTGTGAAAAAAACCTCGATCATCTGGTTGGCGTAATATACATTAAAGACCTCCTTCAGCTACTGGCGCAGAATCAGAAAGCCGACATTAAAAAAGTTATACAAAAACCGCAAATGGTTCCCGAATCGATGCGCGTTTTACGCGTCTTAGAATTGTTTCGTAACTCCACCATGCGGCTTTCATTTGTAATCGATGAATACGGTAATATTCAGGGTCTCGTTACGTTTAACGATATTTTGCAAGCGTTGGTTGGGGAGATTATGTCAAAAGAAAAAAACGGCGACCCCGATGTGGTTAAGCGCTCAGATGGGTCTCTTCTACTAGACGGCATGATATCGATACAAGACCTGAAAAAACTCCTTCAGCTACCATCACTTCCGATTTAAATGGTCAACGTTTCAATTTGAAGTCGTCGACATGGATAATCATCGTGTCGACAAAGTCCTCGTCAGCATACTGGGAAAGAAGAAGTAGTTAATTCCAGTTAAGTGCGTTGGGTGTTGAAATCTGCCACGCACAATATGTCGAGGGATCGAAGTATGCATTAGTGGCAGTCGTGCCGAGCGCACCCTCGGGGGTGTAATATAACTGCACTTTATAGTCTATTCCATCTGACTTATACCAATAACCTGCACTGGTCGAGCCTCCGCATGAACCTGTGTTGGCAAGGGGATCATTAGGAAGTTTTTTAATATATGTGGGGACGATGTTCGGTATGTAATCTAAGATATGGCTACCTCCCGTTGTTGGCTCTCCCAACCAGGCCCCGCCCGTTGAGGGATAAGACCCAGTAATGGTTTGGTACTGCTCGAGCGCCAACTTAAGGTCATGAAGCTCAAGTCTTCGGCGAGCGTCTCGTGCCGAACGTTGAACACCGGTGTATGATACCAGTCCAACCGTTGAAAGGATTGCAATTATAGAAATAGCGACAAGAAGTTCAAGAAGAGTAAATCCTTTTTTGTATCTGATACTCATCATTCTAATATAGAGTATATACCCCATAGCCGGTCTTTTGCAGCGGCTACAGTCAGTTAATCCCGCGAAGCGGGGAACCGCCGAGGTTCATATTGTCGGAGTAGGCGGACTTGAACCGCCGGCCTCAGCGTCCCGAACGCTGCGCTCTAGCCATCTGAGCTATACTCCGTTTTCTCAGACATAAGAAGTTTTTTAAAGGCGTTACCGCCTTTGTAGGACTTTATTTCTTTTTCGCGTCTGATAGCCTCTATTTTACTACGTCTCTGTTCAAAATATATGATGACTAATGGTCGCCTATTCTTAGTAGAAGGTACGTGTCCCTCATTGTGATACTTTAGCCTAGTCTGTAAATCAGAACAATATCCGACATAGTATCGTTTATCTTTGAGGCTTCGAAGGATATACAAAATGGGTGGGATGACGATGTAGGCGATAATCCTCATTGCGATTCGTGCTTAACAGGCGTAGTATGAAAGAAGTTCCCAACGTATATGAAATGGTACGAAAGTAGAAAAGGACAAGCTTCTGGAGTCATAATAGTACTCGCGTTTTTACTTGTTTTAGGAGGCATCGGTACGGTCGGATTTCTCCAAAAATCCCAGAACCAGCAAAACCAGCAGCAAACCAATTCTCCCCCGACTGCACAAAACCCTCAGAGTACGCCCGGTGTACTTGCCGATAATTTGAATCCCAAGTCTTCGCAGCAACAAGGCACCATCGTCGGATTTACCACACCCGTCCCAACCAGCACCCCCTTCCCGACCTCGATCCCCCCGACGCCGACTAATACCCCCACACCTACGACTCCCCCTATTCCTGGTCAGAATCCAGGCGGCGGAGGAACAACCACGGTTCCCGTTCCCGAGCCCACGCTCCCCGATTACGCCAACTGTACCCAGGATAGCCAAGAGGAAAACACCGCGACAGGATGTAACGGAAACTTAAATGGGAATCACTTCAAAGAAACGTTTACGGTCTCTCCCGAGAGCCCTCGGTCGGTTATGAATGCATATCCGCGTTGGTTCGCCCAACCTGCTTTGCAGGGCGTTTTTGGATGGGACTTTGCGTCGCAACCCATGGATGCGCAGCACAATATGATGTGCGCGGCACCCCCGACGAGTCGTCCAATCACGGCGTTTAGCGACACCGTATTCATGTGCAAAGATCATATAATGACGGCTGTAAGCCCCCCAGATGGTGGGACTTCAAGCGGTATCGTGACGCTGAAGCCAAATCATTTAGTAGATCTGAGCCAAGGCGAAGCCACTATACGTATTGACGTATCTACCAGTAGCCCTTCGGCTGGTGACTGGTGGGAAATATGGTTTACACCGTGGGAAGACCAATTGGTTTCACCGACCGATCATTGGTATCACCATGCGGGGCCGCCCAAAAATGCGATACAACTTGAGGTCTCCGACTTCCCCGTCGACAACTCAAAGCGGTGGGCGCACCAGGTATACCATAATTACCAAATGCAGATCCCTGAGTTTTCCAATGACGGCTCGACTATAGCGTTTTGGATGGGTCCCGACTTCAGAAGTCGTGTCCCCGTAAGCGATACACGCCGTGATACCTATGAGGTGCGTATGACCCAAAACCATATGAAGCTTCTTATTAAATCTCCCCAAACCGGCGGGAATTATTCGCTCGTTGATGAATTTGACATACCCGGTGGATTTGGCTCAAATGCTGCAGTTGTACAATTTCAACAAAGCAATTATGAACCAAGAAAGGGCCGGAAAATCGGCTGTACAGTAGATAATTGTCCCGACTTTACGACGCCAAATACCTGGCATTGGGATAACGCCGAAATTTTCCCCGCAATTCCGTATAAAATCGTCGGAGTGAATGAGTTTCAGATAGTGAACGGCCGAAATCCGCATACGCTGACCTTTAAGGAAGCGGCCCCCCTTGGCGCGCGGATGCTGTTTAATGGGCAAAGTGTGAATAACACCTTTAATCTAACGTTTAATACCGGCGAATCAAGAGCCGCTTCGGCGGTACGTCCACACAATGGTTTGGCCACGGGCGGCGGTTTAAGCCATGATCCTGACTTTTTAACCTATACGGTCGATGTTCCTGTGGGTGCTACTTCGGCAACCATCGATGGCATTGATTTCTGTAGCCCTAACGCTTGTGGATCAATTATAGGAGTGTATGGGGTCTGGGAGGCGCAAAATTTCCATATAATTGCTCGGTAATATCATGAAGGACTATATACAACGTATCCGTAAAGCTTCTTTCATTTTTGTTTCATGCATCCTTATGCTTTGGGTGTTACTTGGGAGTCACTACTTTTTAAAACGTAGTTTATCGGCCGCCAACACGGTTCCCTGCCCGGCACACGGCAAGTCTCCCGACGTTCAAGCGGCAATTTGCGA
>JACOTV010000116.1 GCA_016178125.1 Candidatus Microgenomates bacterium
AGCGGGCACAAAAAGCATGGCGTCCATATAGCTGAGTTTTTGGATGGAAAAACCTGCGTTTTCAAACGATTCTTTCAGGTGTAACTTGGTATATCGTTCGCGCGTCATGACATAGCGGTCGTGATGTGACATAAGCCAGGGGTGCGCGGCAACCCGCAACATAAGGAGGCCCCCGGGCTTGAGGACTCGCTTGAGTTCCTTAAGAAAGGACACGTCATTTTTAATGGACTGATGGCATATAACGTCGATGCAGGTGACTACATCGAACGTATTTGCTTTATACGGCAAATGGGAAATATCACCGCGAACGGCTTTAATACCGCGCTTTTTGGAGAGCCGAACGGCTTCGGGGTGATAATCGATCCCCGACACCCTTCCAAAGCGCTTCATTTTTTGGGCAAATAACCCGGTGCCGCACCCGGCATCAAGAATTTCGTATTTTTTTTTGGGATTCAAATAGCGTGAAAGAAGGTGCACAAAAATGGTGTGGTTTGCAACATAGAAAAAGTGAATATTTTCGTTGTCAAACATGTTTTGATATTCGGCGGTATTCATAGGTTAGATCCGTTTAAATAAGTACAATTTATAGTAGTGATTAATAACCCAGGTATTGATCAGTTTGCGAGGGATAAATTCACGAATTTCGTAAGCCCCGTAAGACGCAAAATTATCGTGTGCGCTTACTGCAAACAAATAGGTGTTAGTACGGTAGTTATATAGCACTCCCGGCGTTTTGTCGGCGATCATTAAGTAGCGTTGTACACTTGATAAATTGTCGTAGTGGAGCATAGCGACTGCAAATTTGTCAAGATGTTGGCTCGCGATGATTTGGTGCACGTGAGCTTCGTCGGTGTAGCTCCAATGAGATATGCCTAAAAATGGTCGTGTAGGAGGCTGCGCCGCGAAAAAAATCGATATCGCGGCGCAGCCTCCTATAAATATCCAGAGGGGTTTATGTGCCTTTTTGTATGCAAGAATGCGATCTACGATAAAGGGCAACACGACAAATGACGTGCTGAGTCCGTAATATGCGAGATTCGATGCATTCGCATTATTTACTCTACTCGTGACTTCTCGCAAATGGGTTACAAAGAGGATCACGGTTTGTGTGTTATAAAACTGATGACGGAGTTCAAAGAGTATGTATGGTGACCAGCCGATGGTAAACCCGCCGATAAAATAGAGAGCGGTAAAAACAATCGCATTCCATGTCATGTTTTGCACTGTTCTCATACGCAGTATCGCCCAACAGAGCACGAATAACGTGACGGGCACGAGCTGAAAGTGATACTGAAGCAGAACGCCACACATAAATCCCATCATTGAAAGCCAGAGTGCCCTCCCCGACCGATTGTACAACCCCATCGCCACAAACAACATCGGCATGAGCGCGAACTGAAAATTGGGATTCCACATAAACTTCGAGTAGTTCACATAGTACGGCACAAATAGATAGAGTGCGGTTACTGCAAGTGCAGTTCGTTTGTTAAAGAGAAGCTTTATGCCAATAAAGAGCGGGATGCTCATAAAAACGGCGAAGACCATAAAGATATACGATGCAATCTGTGGATTTAAATTCCCCAGAATTTGGAAGAGCCCGTACGTGTACAAGATGAGTGGGCCTTGTAGGAGTCGCCGACCGATATAGGTATACGCGGTCGGCGACCCAATAAGAATAGGCTTGCCTGCGCGAATCGCTAAGATCGCTTTTGCCGATACTGCGTAGCGCGATTGCCACCACAATCATGAACAATATGATGGCGATTTCCTTTTGGTGTTTTTTAAGAAGTGGTTTCATAGAATTTTGCGATACGTTCAACTATGAAGTGTATATGATTTTTTGAAAGAGTCGAGTGAAATGGCAGACTGAGAATTCGTTTCGTTAACAACTCGGCTTGGATAAGCTGCGGTGATTGAGATTCCAAATGAGAAAATGCGCCTACCTTGTGCACGGGGTGCGGGTATTGGATATGCGTTGGAATCCCCTGTTCATTTAAGTATTTCTGCAGTGCGTTTCTCCGGGGTGCGTCGATAACCAGCAAGTGTATTAAAGGGTCTGAATCGTCTTCATGATACAGAAGCCGGGGGCCACGGCCATTGAGGCGTGAAAAGGCTTTTTTATAGTGATTGAGTACTTTTTTCTTGCCCGCCTTTTCGCTCTCAAACATATCCAAATATACATTGAGCGCCGCAGCTTGTAGCTCTGGAAGTCGCGAGTGACCACTTATGAAATGTCCTTTGTAGCGAGTCCGCTCGCCATACGACACCCCTTCATTAAAGAATTTAAGGTATCGCTTATTCGTAGTCCACAGTGCTCCCCCATCGCCTAGGGTTCCTATGTTTTTGGTCGGATAAAAAGAAAAACATCCAATGTCCCCCAATGTGCCGACTGGTTTGTTTTTATACATCGATCCAAAAGCTTGCGCGCAATCTTCGATGATCTTCACGGTTGTATTGGTAACAGCTCTTTTTAATGCGTGAATGTCTACAACGAGTCCGTACAAGTGAACCGGGATGATCGCTTTGGTTTTTTTCGTTATGAGTCGCGCTACATGTTGGATGTCGAGTAATCCGTTTTGATCGACATCGGCCAACACAACTTTTGCCCCGGACATGGCCGCGGGAAACGCGGTGGGATACACATTCGCAGGAATAATTACTTCGTCGTTTGCCTGGCACCCTACCGCCTGAAGAGCCAAGAGTAAACTATCATGCCCTGAGCCAACAAGCGTTACGTGTCCTGTACCAAATTGTTTTTCAAGACGTTCGGTGAGCAGTTCGTTCTCACGACCATAAAAAAACCATCCACGATTGAGAACCGACGAAAAACGCTTCAGCAATTGTTTTTTATGACGGAGGGGTTTTGACTGAACGTTATTAAATGCTATCTTCATGTAAATCGCTTGGCTAGTAATTCTACCACGCGATTCCCCCAATGGGAGAAATGTTTATTTGCATATATTTTCATCGAAGTGAAAAAGAGTTGGTTTCGCTTTTGCTTAGAAATATGGGTGAACGACGCGCCTCCTTGATGCACGACGGGTATATCAACCCACCCGACTTTATAATGAGCATCAAGAAGGCGTTTGGTGATGTCACTATCTTCAAACCACAAAAAGTAGTCCTCGTCCCACTTCCCTATTTTCTCAAATACATCTTTCTTAATGAGTAGGCATCCGCCCGTCAATGTTTTCTGGGTGAATAGAGACAGTGGAACAACGCGATGGAGTGGTGAAAATTCTGTGATAAGCGAAAACAATGAAGGAAGCGGCTTAAGATACCGAGGATCATCTGTAGTAGGAGACGCAGCATCAAGGCCTGACGCGATTGCTTCTTTTACAAATGCGCTTACTGCAGCATCCGTTATCTGAAGATCGGGGTTAAGAAACAATAGCCATTCCCCTTTTGCAATATGGGCCCCCTGATTTCCCGCGGCCGAAAATCCAAGGTTTTTATTATTGAGAATAACATGGGAGACTTTTTTTGAAAGCTGTGAGATTTTTTTGGCGTTTTCGGACGTCGAAAAATTATCGACGAGAATGACCTCGACAGACGGGTCCTTATGTAGGACCTCCATCTGGCTTTTTACCAACTCTGGCGTGCTCCAATTAATGATAATAACCGATATGTTAGGCATAAATTTTGCGTATGAACCATAGGTTGATAATAAGGCCGGTGATTTCGGTTATGAGCATGCTGTAGGCTGCTCCCGATATTCCCAAAATGGGAACGAGAAGAATATTAAGACCAATATTTGTGGCGGTATTTGCGACACCCCACGGAAGAAATTGCTGTATATATTGTGAACTTTGAACAACGGTGCTTAGCGGCGCACTGATAAAAAAGAGCACCAGAACAAACGACAGAATTTTAAGAACGGGAATTGCTGCCGCGTATTCGGGGCCGACAAATACGCCAATAAACAGGTCGGCCCCGAGCCATAACACTAACCCTACCGCAACTCCAACAACAGTCATGATGACGGTTATTTTTTTCAGATGCTTCGCGGTCACGGCACCTTCTTTAGATGAAACAGGAAATAGGTTATGAGAAAGTGCGGTTGGTAAAAGGCTTAGAGACTCGAGAAACCGATACGCTGCGCCATACATACCAAGCGCAGTATTGCTGATCATTGTCTTCACCACAAATGAGTCACCTCGTGCATACGCGAACGAGGTAAATATAAGATAGGCATATTTCATCGATGAACGCAGAATATTTGCCTGCTTGGCGAGTGTTGGGAATGTGAGTCCCTTTAAGCGCTTCCAAGGCACATACCAGGTGAGACTTACGATAGTAGTCACTAAGTAAATATACGCGACAGTATGAAAGTGAATGCCGCTTTTAAATAAGAGAACACCGATGATCATAAGCGCCGACTCAATGGCGGTTTTAAGTGCCACGAGAAACGATTTATTCAGATGAAAATAATACCCATCAAGAACCGAAAGAAATGCTTCGGGAATCATGAGAATAAGAAGAAGTGTGGCTGCTTCGACTGATAGCAAGTGCGTTAAGCTGGTTGCGATGTATGTGACGATGAGTGAAACAATAAGTGTTGTTGCTCGCACCGGTAATACCGCATGGATTAGCTCGCTCGTGGCTCGGTTATGTGCTTCTTTTTGAAACCACTGGATGAGCCCGAGATCTGAAACAACGGTAATAAGTTGAAGAAGCGTTAGAAAAAATAAATAGCTACCGAATTCAGATGGCCCCAAAAGGCGTGCGAGCAATATAAAAAGAAACACATTGAGCACTTTGCTAAGGGTTAATCCGGCAAAGTATATACCTGAATTTTTGAGTAAGGATTGTATCATGGGGTTTCCTCACCCATCATTGTAGCGACTTTTTTCCCGAGCATGATGCCGAGATTGAGATTGCGGTCATGGGGATACATTTGATCAATATTTGCCATGTATAGATTTTTCACAGGGAGTCGATGGGGAGGGCGCGTTGTAAGAGCACCCGTGTAGAAGATTGTCTGGGTTCGGGGTACACGGGCGAGTCGTGCCTTAATAATCCATGACTTATCAAATTGTGGATTGATCTTTTTAAGAAATCCCGTATATTCATCGATGATTTCCTTCTCAGACATTTGGAAACGTTTAGTCGAGCGGTGTAAGTAGTTTGCTAGGTAAACGATTACTCGGTTGTCATAGTGGGATTTGTCTATTAAGTTCGTATGTTCGATCATGACCAACACATCGGCGTTCTTTTCACAAATATTGAGCCAATATTGTGATTGTACGGAATGTTTCAGCTCGAGAGTTACGCATACCGCACCTAAATGGTCGTTTTCGTTCATAAGTTTTAGTGTTTTTGCATCAATCTTGTTCTTGATAAGAAGTGCCGAAATCGGAGAAACGGTTGTTAGGAGGCATTTATCGAACAGGCGCGTTTTTCCGTTTACTGTTACAGCCACTTTGTTGTTTTTTGAAAGTACCGCTGTTACTTCGGCGTTTAATACAATGGTTCCGTTCTGTTTTTCAATTTGTGCGATGAGCCGGTCAAATAGGATTTTTGCACTCCCCGTTAAATATCCCAGTTTGAGTGAGCGATCAAATACGCGTCCCCATAACCACAGCGC
>JACOTV010000117.1 GCA_016178125.1 Candidatus Microgenomates bacterium
GATAACCGCACTTCCACTCCCAATTGCGACAGTCTCTCCAGTATACGATGGATCCCGAAGCAGGCGCAAGAGCGCGTTCTCGACGCCGCTTTCGGCAACGTCGTAGGCGACAGATCCTTCTTGTGATTTACCGCTTGCTGCATTGGTTGCAACCGATATCAGTACCGTGCTCGCAATGATTGTTGTGGCAATTAGCGTAAAACAAATCAGTACGATTAGGGCCTGTCCACGCTCGTTGGTTTTCATCGTAAACTGACCGTCGTTTGGTAATTATTAATGGTATTTGTTCCACTGCGGCTAGCAAGACTCGTGAGCGTGAAGCTGACGGTCACTGTCGGCTTTCCCCCTACGTTGCCGTATTTTTTAAACAACAGATTAGAAACCGATGTCCCGTAGCCATTGAGTTGAACTCCATTAACAAGCAAATTCCCAGCTGTTAATGAGTACGTATACGTTACGCCGTTTATAACTATCGCAAGGGTAGATCCTTGTCCGCCAAGAGCGGCCGGTGTAGTTACTGAGGAAGCATTATGAATGTCGTACGCCAAACGGTTAATTATGTAGCGGCCATCTTGTTGCACCGGGGTGTATGCCTGCGACGATAATTGGGTTTCTATAGTCGAACTAAATAGCTGCGACAGAATCGCCAAGAGAATCATCAAAATCCCCATATAAAGAAGCATTTCGACAATGGTGAATCCTTTTTTAAGGCGCATAGTTTACGGTTATGTCATTTAATATCGGTGTTGATATAAAGTCTGTTGTTGAAAAAAATGCTTTGTATCTAAAACACCGTGCTGGATTTTTGTATGAACCTATACCGGCAAGCGACTGCAGAATTGCCGAATTCGTTCCCGTGTAGTAAGTAGCGGCAGTCCCGTCGGGCCCCAGGTAGTTAAATGCCGCGCCACTGCAACTTCCCGAGACAGGATCGGCAATCGCGAATTGGTATTTTAGAGCAGTGGTTCCGGATACAGTCATTGATGCAGTATACCGATTAAATGATGACGTGTATCCTGGATCAAACGTAGTCGATTCTAGCGTGCCGTTTCCGACGTAAATACTATAATCTGGTCCTCCTTGAATAATCTTTAATTGTTTATCGGGCGTATTGGCGACCATATAAACAAAATTATCGCCATCAGCCTCAGAAACAGAAGTCAAATCATTGAATCCCGAGTCGTAATCAACGCTGCCACAATAAGTGGGAGCTGATTCATTGGATATATCGACAACCTGATATTCTTTTGCGTTGGTGGCGTTTGATTTGCCGTCTTTTCCAACCAGAATGGCGCGTTGACCGTTAAGTACCGTAAGCGAGCGCCTCGGGTACAATTCCTCGTTACCACCGGATCCATAATAGTATCCATTTGCGGGAGGAGTGTTTGTATTTCCTGGCAGAAAGACGGGCGTATTCTTATTCGACGTATTAATTACATACATCTGATAACTGTCGGGACTGCCATTGTTGTTCGCATCAATGCCCCCGTTTGAAGAAACATATGCACGTGTTCCATCGAGCGTAGCGTAGACCGAATTCGCCGCCTCTTCGGTATTTGCTTGAGTATTAAAATCGAGCGTACTTATACGTTTCCACGTGGCGGCACCCGCCGAAATGCGGCCGCAGTTATTCCCGGTAAGCGCTGTTCCCGAGGTCGGCGGCGTCGTTACATTGACTATCTCAAACTCGGGATTCGTGCCGCCGCCTATCGCCACAAATACATATTGATTCGCGCCGACAGTCACGGGATAAATATCGTTTGTCGCATGTAGCTCGATGTTTCCCCCGTCTGAACAATCATTATGTGCTGGACTCCCTGTGTCTCCCCACGAAGCTCCTGTTTGCCCCGCATTGTATTTTTTATCAGAGGCTGGGCTTCCCGGATTACAGTCGTAACCGTCAAGCTCGATACGACATCCGAGCATATCCAGGGGTTGCGCGGTCGTTTTACTATCGATGTTGCTCAGATCAAAAACATACAGATAGCCCCCAGAGGCCATGTAGCCCCGCGTCCCCGACACCGCAAGCGTCGTAGCCCCGTACCCAAACGGCGCTTGATCCTGATTTGGCGTTGAGCGATTGTCTCCGACGTACTGCTTTGTATTAAAATAGGTCCAGTATTTATAAATATGGTTGGTCGGATCTTGCCATGCATTTCCGCTGCCGTTGTTGACCTGCGCAACTACTACTTCGCGATCAGGCTTGTCGGTCCCAATGAGCGCATACTGTTTTCCTGACCCCGATTTGTACGACTTAATGGCATTTGTCTTAAACGAATTATCCAGCCCGGGACTACTCGGGTAGGTGCCGGCGCTATATTTGGTTGCATCCAAGGTGAACGTACCTACAAGCGACGCCGCGGGCGTTGCCGTATTTGCCGTTACATTTACATACGCCATTTTTATACTGCTTGAAGTGGTAGGTGCGGTTGCGACGTAGACATCGTTTGGCGTATTAACTGAAGCACTCGCCGTTGCTGAAACCGCAACCGGTGGGCCGTCGGGGAGGTTGATAGTTATCTCTGTCCCATCTGCCTGTTTAGCAAATGACGGAGAACACCATTTCGCTTTATTGTCATTTGAAAGTTGCACCTCTCCGTTTGCAATAGGTGGTGTTGGCACGGTGACACCTGATAGCGTATCGGCATTAAATTCTGCTGATGTAGTCTGTAAATATGCCGCATTATCAAGGTACCGAGTCATATATAGCGTTGAAGAAATCGATGACGCACGCGGTGCATCTCGGTATGCGTCAGAAATCACCACACTCCTGGTGAGACCATTTACCGTTTCACCCCCTGCACTAAGCGTCCATGCATCCCCCGAAAGCGCCGGGTGGTAGGTGCCGTTTGTTGATACGTTGGTCCACCCCTTTTCACGAACACTGCGTAATGCCTCTTTGGTTTCTTGCATAAATGCAATTGCGCTTACCCGTTGCGATTGCTGCGCACGACTATCTTTACTCGAAACAAATCCGCTCAAAAGAGATGGAATAATAACCGCCGCCAGACCAACGGCCAACAGCAGCTCAACGAGCATTTGCCCCGCTCTGCTATTTGTTTTCGTAATGTGCTGTATCAAAGTCATATTATGGTGAATAAGAAACAGTTGCGTCGTACAAGACTGGCGTTTGTGACGGGTCGCTACTCGTAAAGTACGCTTTATATTTAAAACATCTTCCTGGGTTTACATAGGACCCACTTGTTCTAACCGGTACCGGACCGGCAGTGGTAAAGTAGGTGCCCGTAGTACCATCAGGCCCAAGATAAGTATATGAAGCACCGGTACATGCACCGCTCACCGCGTTAGCAACTGCCACCTGGAATTGAAGGGTAGTATTTACCGGGACCGCAGCAGTGTAGCTTAACCTATTAAAACTGGTTGCATATCCAGCATCAAACGCCGAGGAAACAAACGTGCCACTACTGGAATGCTGTCCACCGTCGCCCCCCAATATCATTTTCAACTCTGCATTGGTGTCTCCGGTCACTATATATGAATAGGCATACCCGTTGCTCTTTAGTACTGTCGCAACGTCATAGGCGCCATTGGTAATGGCAAGCGTTGCGCATGTGGTAGGCGCCAATTCATTATCCACCGAAAGCACTACATATTGACTCGAGCCACCGGTCCCTACAATGATTGCTCTGTTTCCTGTTGCGAGGGCAACTCCCTTTGGAACCATCCCTCCTGTCGAGTAGCCTGCTCCAATGGGCGAAAGTGTCCCGCTTTTTGAAGAAGTATCAATCACAAAAAAGTCTTTAACCCCGGCTGAGTAACCTGTTACTAAATAGGCGCGGGTCCCCGAATTATTTACTGCGACTGACACGCCTTTTTGGCTATTGCCCGTGGCCACACTCGCCACTATTGACAGACTTGCGGGATTTGAGACATTAACGATCTGCATTTGTGTGGTGGTAGAGTCGGTTGCGACA
>JACOTV010000102.1 GCA_016178125.1 Candidatus Microgenomates bacterium
AGTTTTTCAGGCTCGTTTATGAACTGTTCAGTGAGTTGAATCTTGGGAATTACGCCTCGAATACCCATAAAGTCTATAAAGACGCCGCCTTTACCGTATTCGCCACACATGACTTCTATTTCTTCTTCTTTTTCTTTCTTTTCCTTCAAGATGTCCCATTTACCGTTATCAAAAAAGGCACGCATCGAAACAACCGGGTATCCGTCTTTGGATTCCTCAGAAATGATGCGTACGCTGAGCGTGTCGCCGACTTTCAGATGGGGAAGGTAGGTAGATACTTCGCGTACTTCACGCTCACCAAGAACGGCGTTTGCTTTTGATCCTATATTAAACACTATTCCCTTTTTGGAGATCGAGACGATTTGTGCGTCTGAGATGGTTCCTTTGGTGATCTTGGCTATGGTCTGTTTCTGAAGGAGCGCTTCCATCGGGTTGGCGGAAGCTGAAGCTGTGTTGGTTGATTTAGGCATTGGTAATAATTTCGGTCCTCTCTGGAATGCATGATACCAGACCGAAAACCGAAAAACAACCCAAAAAGCAGCATACCCGCGCATTACAAGCTTGAATTATCCCAGACTATGTGATATATTATAGGGCGAATATGCATAACTATAGCTTGCCATCACATATCGAGTCTTTTGTTCAATTCTTGGGCGAACAAGGCAAATCCCAGTTTACTATCGTTGCTTATAAGAAAGACTTAGAGCAATTTGCTGGCTTCCTTTCAACCCGCGAGATTAGCGACATCCGAGATATCCAAAAAAGCGACATCGAACTTTTCATTGCCAAGCTCTTAACCGAGAATTACACCAAAAAGTCAGCTTCACGTAAGCTCAATTCAATTCGTACGTTTTTCCGCTTTCTGAAGCAAAACGGCACCATTGAGCAAAATCCGAGCCTCGACGTGTCTCACCCTAAATACACGCAAACCGCCCCGCGCATATTTAGCAAACTTGAATACCGTGCGATCCGCGACGTGGCTAAAGAAGACCCACGCACCTACGCAATGGTCGAAATTCTCTTGCAAACCGGCATTCGTATCGGTGAGCTTACTAATATACGTATAGAAGACGTCAAAGAAGACGTTTTGCACATCCGTGACCATGGTAAGAACCCCCTCCGCGACATACCCTTAAATAAGGCCGTCAAGAAGGCTGTAGACGATTATGTTAAGGTGCGAGCACCAGGACAGCCTTCGGACACGTTGTTTATCACCCGGACCGGGAAACCGCTCCTAATTCGTAACATCCGCCAGATCATCACCGCGTGTTTTAAAGAAGTAGGAATCGATAATGCCACCATTAACGACTTCCGCAACACCTTTATTTCGCACCAATTGAGCCTGGGCCACCCCATAGACTATATCGCAAAGATCGTCGGCCACCGCCGTCTTTCTTCTACAGAACGCTTCATTCAGCTTCAGGCCGAGCCTGAGGAAAAGAAAGAAACCCTCGAAGAACTGTAATACTCTACAAACGTCATTGCGAGAAGCGCCAGTGACGAAGCAATCTCACATCCTACAATAGCTTCAATTATCAAGTGGCAAGTCTCCAAGAGATTGCTTCGCTAGGCTCGCAATGACGTGTTATATCTCATGTCTGGATGCGCACAGGCATGATGATGTGGAAGGCGTCGACTGCTTTGTCTTCTTTAAAGACCGCAGGCGCATCTGAACGCAGAAGCTCGAGCGTGATTTCTTTTGAGGCTACATGCTGCAGGTAATCGAGCACAAATTTGTAGTTAAAGGCTATTTTCACCGGCTCACCCTTAATTTGTGCGTCCTGGAACGACCCCATTTGGTCTTCCTGGTCAGTTTTTGGCTTGACCTGTATACCACCCTTCTGTATGTCGAAAATCACGATATTGCTGAAATCACGGGCAAAAACAGACACTAATTTAACGTTCCTGATCATTTCTTCTCGGTCAAACACCACACTGGTCTCAAACGAGGCTGGGATTACCTTCTCAAACGGGGGGAAATCGCCGTCTATGAGCCTACTGTAAAGCTCCACGTCGCCAATAGTGAAGCGGACAGCTTTTTCTTTTGTTGAGGCCGAAAACCCCACAGTCTTCTCTTTTTTAATAAGGCGAATAACCTCGGACAGAAAGTCACCGGGCAGAAGCATGCTTTCAAATGGCACTTTTTCTTTGATCTTGGCGAGTGAGAGCCGGAATCCATCGGTCGCAACGAGCATAAGGCCGTCGTCTTGCACCACAAAATTTACCGCGGTGAGCGCGGGGCGTGTTTCGTCGCGCGATGCGGCAAACTGCACAAACGGTACATACTGCCTAAAGATTTCGGTCTTAACGTTCATTTCACCGTCTTCCATTGCCGGGGGCGTGGGGAAGTCTTGCATTTCCATGATGCCAAATGTTCCTTTGGTTTTGCCTTGAGTTATGACAATCGACTGATCCTTAATTTCGAAGATCGTATCGCCGGTATTAAGAAGGGACAGGAATTCTATGATGCGGCGTGGTTCGAGAACGACCTTGGCTTCATCTTCGGCATCGGTTTTTATTTTCGAATGAAAAAAGACGTTTAAATTCGTTGTGTATAAATGGATAGTTTGGTCCTTGAGATGCAATAAAACTCCCTGAAGAGAGGAGAGCGCGGTGTTTCTTCCAGAGGAAAACTTTGTAGCTAATGACAGGTGTTCAAGAATAGTGTCCTTATCAAGTGTCAATTTCATCGCTTCTTAGTTCTTTTATTAATAAATAGTATTAGTAGGGTGTGGGGATAAGTGTATAAAAAATAGTTCGGATTTTCAAGACGCGAAAAACAGCAATATCGGCATGTGTGTACAGTGTGCTTACCGTGTGGACGAGCGTACGCTTTGGATTATCCGGTCAACCTCTTCTTTGAATGTGGGATCACGAACGACCATGCGGTTGATCTTATCGACCCCATGCATTATGGTTGTGTGGTCCTTCCGTTTGAGTAATTCTGCGACCTCTTGATGCTTGAGTCCCAACTCGTTTCTTAATATATACATTGCTATTTGCCGGGGCAAGGCGATCATGTCGGATCGATGAGCACTTTTTAAATGCGAAGGTTTCACATTGTAATAAGTACACACTGCTTTGATGACATCGGTGGGGTTCAGACGGCGAACAGGCTCACGAGCGGTTTTTGCGTGAAAGAACCGTTCAACCGAATCAAGGTCGATCTTCTCTCCCCGACCAATCGTTTGCGCGTACAGAGAAAGGAGTGTCCCCTCAAGCGCACGTGAGTCTTCGACTTGTTCGGCAATAATGCGCGCGACATCCATGTCGATCTCGATACTTTTTTCGCGCGCCTTAATAAGTAATATAGCGGTGCGGAGTTCGAAGTCGGCGGCCTGCACGTCTACTATAAGGCCGCCGGAAAAGCGCGACCGCAGCCGATCTTCTAGGTTTTTTATCTCGTGAGGCGGGCGGTCAGAGGTAAGGATGATCTGACCGCCCGCCGAAACCACTGCATTAAAGGTGTGAAAAAATTCTTCTTGGGCGGTATTTTTACCGGCAATAAACTGGATGTCGTCGACAATTAGTATATCTAGGCCGCGATACTTACGTCTAAACCTACCCTGTGATTTTTCGCGAATCGATTCGATAAGTTCATTTAAGAATTGCTCCCCCGCCAGAAAAAACACTTTCTTCTCACGGTCGCCCTCTAGTATTTTGCGTGCGACCGACTGCGCTAGGTGGGTCTTCCCCACCCCTACCCCGCCATACAAAAACAATGGATTATATGCACGCGATGGTGATTCAGACACCGCAATTGCTGCGGCATAGGCGACTTGATTTGAGCCTGAAACAGCAAAATTATCGAAGGAGTATCTGAGCGAGAGCCCAGCGTGGCGGAGGGCGTCGTCAAACGACGGTTCATAGCCTATAAGCGGCGGTGTTTCGGTTTCTTTTTTCC
>JACOTV010000042.1 GCA_016178125.1 Candidatus Microgenomates bacterium
ATAACAAAGCGGTAAAACTTTACACGAGCCAAGGCCTCATGCGCGTTGAAGTCGAAGAAGTATCCTCGGGTGATATTATCGCAATCGCTGGAATTCCCGATTTAACGATTGGCCAAACAGTGACCGACCCTTCAGCCCCCGAAAGCCTTCCCTCAATCGCAATCGAAGAGCCAACTATCAAGATTGGTATCGGTCCGAACACCAGCCCATTTGCCGGCCGCGAAGGAGACTTTACCACTTCGCGCCAAATCAAGGAGCGCCTTCTTAAAGAAAAAGAAACAAATCTGGGCCTTCGTATTGAACCCGATGAATCCGGCGCTAACTTTGTCGTAAGCGGTCGCGGAGAACTGCATTTGTCTGTTCTCATCGAAACCATGCGTCGTGAGGGGTTTGAACTTCAAATCTCGAAGCCTCAGGTTATTTATAAAGAAATCGATAAGGTAATGTGTGAACCGTTTGAAGAGGTAACCATCGATGTTGGGAAAGAATTCTTGGGTGTCGTATCTGAGGAATTTGGAAAGCGCAAAGCAAGCATGATCGATATGCACAACGATATTCACGATAATGTTCGCATCGTGTACAAAATCTCAAGCCAAAATTTATTGGGTATCCGGAATGTGCTGTTGACCACCACGCGCGGAACCGCGATCATGAATACCTTCTTCTTAGGGTACGAACCACGAGGTCAAAAAATGGAAGCCGAGCGCGCAGGTGCGCTTATTGCGTCTCAGTCGGGAACGACTCTTTCCTACGGCTTGGGTAACGCACAGGACCGCGGAACGCTATTTGTTGGCGTCGGGGTAGATGTGTATGAAGGCATGGTTGTTGGTGTTTCGACTCGTGACCAAGATATCGAAGTAAACGTATGTAAAGGGAAAAATCTGACCAATAATCGCTCCTCAGGAGAAGGAACATCGGTCTCGGTTGCCCCCGCTACTATTTTGTCTCTTGAGCAGTGTTTAGACTTTATCGCCGAAGACGAGTATTTAGAAGCCACCCCCTTAAGCCTGCGTATCCGTAAAAAGCATCTTACCGCAGTCGAGCGCAAACGCTATTCGCGTTCGAATAACTAAGACTCTATAGCGCTTCTTGCAAAATGCGTCCATTTTTCTTACACTGTATTTATGTCGTTCGTTCGTCATGTGATTGCTAAAAAATATATACGGTTTTTGCTTGCTCTCAACGCGATATTTTTTATTGTTTCATTCATTGGTAACGTCATCGCGGTTCATACGACTGCGACCCAGAAAATGACTGCGGATTCGATGTTCGATATCCAGCGTTCACCACCAATGGTCGAGGAAGGAAGTGTCGCCGGAGCCCACGATGAGGCCATTACTCCAACCGTGGTACCTAAGGCAACAGTCGCGCCCAAAAAGGAACTTGCCGAAGACAACACCGAAGACCACAAACCACGAAAAGACTCCTTCAAAATTGCCGTCTACGGTGATTCGATGGTCGACACGATGGGTGAGGGTCTTCCCTATCTTGATAAGGCACTCAAGAAAAAGTATCCCCAAGTAAAATTCACCCTCTTAAATTATGGTATGGGTGCGCAGAACGCCGAAGATGGATTGGCTCGCTTTGATAAGGAATACCGTTACAAAAATCGTAGTCATCCCTCGCTTTCAACGGTCGACGCAGATATCATCATATTAGGGTCTTTTGCGTATAATCCGTTTGATCCCTTTGATCGTGACAAGCATTGGCTTGCGCTTTCGCGGCTTATCGAAAAAGCAAAAGACACTCATGCCGACGTATATGTATTGGCCGAAATTGCGCCGCTTCGATCGGACTTTGGAAAAGGACCCGCCGGGGTAAACTGGGACCGAGTGACTGCATATGAGCATTCAGGAAAAATTATCAAGCAGCTAGAAAACGCTGTGGGGCTGTCGAAAAATCTCAACGTGATTCTCATTAACGCGTATGAAAAATCAATTATCACAGCCAAGAGCGAAGGCAAACGCGAGTATGTAAGTATTTCCGATGGGATTCACCCTTCGATTAAAGGCCAGGAATTTATGGCCGATGAAATTGCTAAAACCCTCGTACTAGAGTAATACTGTCATGCTGAATTTATTTCAGTATCTCATACAGATCTTCAATTAAGGGATTTTTAGTTTTTATCAAGTTAATCTTCCAGAGTCTGTGCCAATTCTTTAGTTGCTTCTCTCGTGCTACTGCGTCCATGATATCCTCGAAGATCTCATAGTAGACTAAGTTGACGAGATTGTACTTTTCAGTAAATCCTTTGATAATCTTTTGATGATGTTCTGAGACTCTTCTTATTAAGTCATTTGTGACTCCTATGTAGAATGTATTGCAGTGTCTGTTCGACATAATGTAGATGTAGTAAGACATATGAGATCCTGAAACGAGTTCAGGATGACAATGTTACCACACGAAGATTTAATAGAAGGTGAAGGTAGTGAGACTGTGGACTATCTTGCGCACATAATACCCGAAATCATGCTTCTCGGTAATGAGCGCTACATTCTTTGAGTAGTTTTTTTCACCATCCTTTTCAGCCACGGCGATCGTCTGTGATTTGAAGTTGTTCTTGGTGACCGCTAGGGTCAAATGGTCAGGCGTTGCCATGAGTGAATAGTTACCCAGGATATTGGTGGTTGCATTTGAAACGCCATTGGAAACGGTAGCCCCCGAAATTGCGCCACCGAATTCGTCTTGTATATTACCGCTAATCATAAGTGGATTGTAATACGATTCGAGGGTCTTGGCAGCTTTTCGGGGCGATTTGTCGGCGCCATTGAAAATCTCGGTTGATCCACCAAATGCAGTCCAGTAGTTGATGCCTCCTACGATGTCGCGTATCTCAACGAGTGCCATAAGATTGCGGCGGATGAGTTCGTTTTGTTGGTCCTCGGTCAAGTTACCATGAATGTCCGGAATGGGTGCGCCATACTCGCACATCGCGGCCAATTGCCTTCATACTATCGGCACAAGCACTATACGACTTAGGCAAGAACTCAAAAAACTTTTTCTTAATATCGTCACCCTGGCGAGGGTCACCAAATCCCCCGTTTTCGGCCTCGGGAACTGGGGTAAAAATGTCGCCGTCTTCGAACAGGTCGGGATTGTTTTTTATAAATCGCTCGGTCTTTTGAATATGGTCTGAAGGGTTCTTAAACCGTTCAAAACCAAACCATCCTTCCCATGCTGCAAAATTGCCGCGATACCATACCTTTATATTGTGTTTGCGGATTTCTGAAACCCACAGTTTCATAACCGGGATAAATTCGTCGTCGTAGGGAGTGGCTATTGCGATATGGGTTGGGTGAAGAGTTGCAGCTGCGGCGACGAGAGTAGGGATCTGCGCCATAGCTTCTTTGTTTCGTGCGGCGTCTCGCGAATACTTCATGGTATCGACCGACTCGACCTCAAAGAACGTCTTTTGTTCATTTGCTGCCATTGAAAGATGAACCCACGAAGAAAGTAGGAACAAAAGTAACACGATAAGACCAAATATTCTTTTCATAAGATGACAGCTGATTATACCCGATTACGGCTTCTTTTTACGGCCGTTTTCGATGAGCGTTTTTTCGTCAACGCCGAGCGGCTTAATACGTTTAAAGATAAGGATTTCGGGCGATGTATATGCTTTGTTAAAGTACTTAAACAGTCTCCCTTGTTTGAGCGGATCATCATATATGGAGTTCCATACGGTATCGTCTTTTTGCATAACGATCCAGGTCGCATATTTTTCGGGCTCCCTAAGTGATTCGTCCCAGAATGGTTTATTACCGATATAAATAGATTCTTGCATCGGGATGTTCGAACGCAGAAGGCTCATGGTACGCGCATAGTCATCCATTAACACGAGTCCCCCATTGTAGTGATCACGCATCCACACCTCGGCGTCGGGACGCTTAGCGTGTGAAAGACCGACCGTTCCATCGGCCAAGGTAATAACCTGTGAATAGCCGACGATATACAGCGCAAACTGTGCCAACGAAAGACCCAGTACAAGCGCGCGTCCACTGGGTTTACATCGGAAGAATAAGTACCCGGTAAAAAACGCAGCAAAGGGAACAGCCATCAGTCCGTATCGTACATTAAACAAGCGCCACTCAAAGCTTACGGGGGTAAGATGCGGAATAAAAATGACCGACTGGCCAAGCCACAGGGTGACGATGTAAAAGATAAACGGCACGATCATGACGAGGGCGATCAGCAATCGCTGTTGCTGCTTTTTGTCGCGCAGATACCATATGAGTCCGATGATCGACAGCACGAATACGATAAGCCCAATATTGCTCATTGCGGTGACCAGGTAATAGATGATCGACTGAAAAATGTTATGGTAAGCGGGCAATTCGCCGCGTGCAAGCCAGCTTGATTGCTGAGATTTTGCCGAAAACTGTGAATTGGTGAAGTAGAACGGATCGCCGAGAATAAGGTAATCCCATGAGGTCCATATGATCATACCAAAGAATGCGGGCGTAATAAACGCCAAGAACTTTCCCTGGAACATCTTCCATTTTTCGCCATTGCGTTTGAGGATCGCCGGAAGATACATGAGTACGATAACTCCTGCCTCGATCATCACTAAGAACCATCCGTCGTAGCGCGAAAGTGTTGCCATAAATCCAAAGAACCCAGCGGCTATAAGCGAAAGTACGCGCTTGTCGTCGAGGACGAAGCGTACAAAGTAATACGACGAAAGCATGAAGAACATAATGAGTGGCAGCTCGGTCATGGGAGTTGATTGCATATAGAGGATGTTAAGATTCAGTGCAAACGTAAGAAACCCAACGGTTGCCGCGGCGGTACTTTTGGTAATTAACCGAACGAGCTTGAATAGGTAAAACCCGCTGATTACATAACAAAATCCCGATACGATTGAGCCGGCAAGCCCCGTGCGCCACAAGAAATCAGACCATATAAAGGGCACCATCATCATATGCGGAATCGGAAGCCAAATACCGCCCAACTGAGCGAATCCGGGGGTGATGCTATTGATGGTACGCTTTGCGATATTTAAATGTGATTCGGCATCTCCGTACATCACAATATAATCGTGCGAGAATGAATACGCCGTCGCAATGACTGCAAGTAATAGTGCCGTCAGTAGTATTACGCGTTCCCACGGCAAATGAGCCTCAACCCACTCTTTTACGCGGGTGATTTTTTTCAGATCGAGGGTAATATTTATGTTCATTTGTTGGCCTCCTTCACGGGTGTTTCACGACTCATAAGGGGAACTATAAAAACCACGGCAACAACGAGTACGTATAGCGTCATCCAAATCGCTTCTGCATATTGCATAAGCGATATGCGAGACGCGAAATACTGGTTATACACAAAGCTCGTCGAAACGTTTTTGTGTAACAAATCAAAGGCGTGGGTAAAGTTATAGTATTTTAATTTCAAAAAGTCTGCTTCTACTTTTGGTGGTACGAGGTTGGTGGTTAAGGCCCCGGCCAATGCGATCGCCGAAGACACGCCAAAGAGTATAACGAATGTGAGTTTTCTCAATATTTGCAACTTGGGTTGCGTCAAGCCAATGGCAATAAAAATAGAAAATCCCGCCATCGATGGTATGAGGTAACGTGGCCCATACGCCCATCCGCCGTAGGGATCGCCGAAGCTCGAATATACGAAAACATTGGCGATGATAAACGCCAACAAGATGCTTTTTTCAACAATGGGTTTTTTGCGAAGTGTGATAATGCCCAGTAAGGCAAGTAGCATAATGGGCGAAAATAAGAACAGCCCTTTGTCGACTCCAACCAGCAGAATTTGAGCATTTACCGGTACTTTATCCTCAGATAATGCCTTGGTGATTCCCCCACCAGCTTTTTCGGCAAGCTCGCGTTTGGTCGCATTTTCTCGCTCGAGTCTCTTTTTTGCATCGACCTTTTCCTGGCGGATTTGTTCCGCGGTCTTAACCGTATAGCGCTGTAAGTTGTTACCGATTTGTTTCCAGCCTCCCAAGAAATGGGCGTTATGATAACCGTGATAGAGAATAAGTGCGATAAAGACAGGCATAGCACGCAATATGGCAGAATTCATCGAAATCCGCAGAACCTTCTTCCTGCGCTTCACCATCGAGACAGAAAGCGAGGAAATAAGAAAATAGACCATAAAGGGAAGTAAAAGGAGCGCATTAGGATAATCAAAAAAGAGCGAAATGCCGTAGATAAACCATACCGCGGCAGCCCACACAAACTGCTTACGGCCTTTTTGACGATAGCGCCATACGCTATAAAATGATGCCATTGCCAAGGCGGCAGCTGGAGCATGTTGGTAGATCGTTACCGAGTAGCTCCACGCGGTGGTACCAAACGCATACGTTAACGGTGCGATAATCGCGGCCCACAATGGGAGTTCAAACACGTCGCGACAAATCAGAAATATAAACAGCATGGCAATCGTGGTAAAGAGCCCCATAGTTAAATAGGCACTCACCTGCCCTAAGTTAAATCGTGATCCAAGCAGGTATCCCGGAAGAATTGAGGCGGATACCCCTGAGGGAAAAAAGCTAAAGTATTTCGTTCCTTTAAAGCCGATGTCGGGTGAACCGAAATTTGCCAAGTCCTTGGTAAGCTGAATGGTGTGGTTGTCTTTTATCGCGATCATCTCGGCGTAAGGCGCGCGCTCATGGGACGACTCAAAGGGTGATGCTTCGCGGATTAAGGAACCAAGCTTGGTCGTGTCACCCATATTGCCAGGCAACCCACGTACGGTCGCTATGTGGAGGACGACCCCTAGGAGAACGACAAGAACGGCTGATAGTATTAGCTTTAATCTCATAAATTCATTGAATTATATCACTTTTTACGCTTAAATAAAAGCGGAGTTACAAATAATAGTAAATACATAAATAGACCTAGACTTATTACTATAAGGACATAAAGATCGCTGAGTTTCATGTATTTTATAAGATAAGTGTTGTAGAGGAAGCTCCCCGTTTTCTGCGTGTCAAGAAGGTGGAAATTGAGCGCGTAGTTGTAGTAGCTGAGCTTTAGGAACTGAGCCTCAATCTGTGGCGGGACTTTATTCGTGGTCAGTGCGCCCGCCGCCGATATACTAAGCGATGCCAAAAAGAGCACATAAAACGCCACCTTCACAAATTGAAACCGCAGGTGCTTCAAGCCAAAGGCACAGTAAAGAGCCAGTGCAGTTATACACGGTATAAGGTACCGAGGACCAAATGCCCAGCCTCCATAGGGATCCGGAAAGCTTGCGTAAAGGAATATATTTATGGCGATAAACGCGGTCAATATGGCGTGTTCTAGGCGTTGTTCGTGTCTTAGGGCGTAGTATAGACCCCAGAGGGCAAAGAGTAGTACTGGCGAGAAATAGAAGATTCCCTTATCGGGCGCCAAAAGGAGCGTGTAGAGGCCGTTGACGAAGAATTCTTCGACAAACGGCAGCTTAGTGCGTTCTTCAATAGGCGGTGGTACGTTTTCCGACGTGACGGTGTCGAGGCGCTGCTTCGCCTGTTTTTGAATAAGTTGTTTCTCGTATCCCGGGTCGTAGCGGTCATAGAATTGCCGAATAGCGAACGGGCTATTCATGTACATGAGATTAAACACGAGGTGTATCGCAACCGCGATGAAAAACCAGAGGGCTACGAGTAAATGCGATGGGTTCACCTTAAACTTCATGTGGTGTTCTTCGCGGAGGCTTTCAAAGGTAGAAAGCAGGTAGTACACGATAAACGGCGCCAAGAGTACCCCGTTTGGATAGTCGAACATGATCGATATACCATAGGTGAACCATACGATCGTTGCCCATAGTGCGCCAAACTTTCCCCGTGCACGATACCGTGAAACGCCATAGAACATAAGCATGGCAAAAAAGGCTGCGGGAATATGTTGGTACAGGGTGATTATGTAGTTCCATGAAGTCGTGGCAAACGCGAATATAACGACGGCGACCATGCTAAGTGACGAAGAGAGCGAAAACACATCTTTCCCAATAAGATAGATAAGAATCATTGTCGCAATTCCCATAAGGGGAATTACCGAAAACGAGGCTAAAAGTGAGAGGTTGTACGGAAATCCCATCTCAAAAAAAGGGCGAATAAGAAGCGACATACCAGGGGGAAAGTAACTGTAATATTTGCCGTCAACCACCCCTATGTCTGGCGCGCCGAAGTCACGCAGTTCATCACTCAGTTCTACGGTATTTGATTTTCTCAGCATGAGCATTTCAGCATACGATGCGCGCTCGTGTGAGGACTCAAATGATTGGCTCGTGCCCTCGAGGCTTTTGAGCTGAGTGATGGTTGTGTAGTTTCCGACTACGCCTCGAAGCGTGATCCCATAAAAGAGGATACCCATGACCACAATTACCAAAATGGATACAAGTTTCGACATACTATAGGTGAATTATCAGAAGCAAATTATACCACAATAACTCACACTATGGGGATATAGTTGCTTCGGTTATATGCGATATCTTAAAGTGCCGCATTCTTGCGTCTAAATATCCGCGACGAAGTAGTCGCATAAAAGACACCAAACAGTATGAGGAGGCCGCCGAGAACCAGGTTGCGGGTGACCTGTTCCCCCAAGAGCGGGATTGCCGTGACCGCACTAA
>JACOTV010000119.1 GCA_016178125.1 Candidatus Microgenomates bacterium
CCTGCAGTTTCTTCACTTCTGCTTCCTTCTGGTCGGGTAAAACACCAGCCAGAATTCGATCAATCCCGAGTTGTTGTCCGATCGCCTCGGCGGTGCGCTTGTTGTCTCCGGTTATCATAACGACTTCTATTCCACGCGCCTTAAGTGCTGCTATCCCTTCTCTTGCGGAGTCTTTAATCGTATCAGCGACTGCGATCAGACCGGCGGCGGATTTGTTATATCCGACAATCATTACCGTTTTTCCTTCTGCCTCCAGGCGGATCATTGCAGACTCATACGAAGCGGTGTTGATATTTTCGAGCTTCATTAGTCCCCTATTGCCAAAATAAATCTTCTTTGTTCCAATCGTTCCTTCGACCCCGTGACCTGCGACGGCCCTAAATGCGCTCACTTTTTTCAGTTTAAGATTTGAGTCTTCGGCTTTTTTTACAATCGCGTCTGCTAACGAATGTTCAGAGCCCTTCTCAAGTGACGCAGCGAGTGTAAGAACCTCGTTCGGGGCGATGTCAATTAACGGTACGATATCGGTTACGATCGGTTTACCGTTGGTTAAGGTCCCCGTTTTATCAAAGATCACTGTATTGATTTTATTTGCCAGTTCTAAACTTTCTGCATCTTTAATGAGAATACCTTTTTCTGCGCCCTTTCCTGTTCCAACCATAATGGCCGTTGGGGTCGCAAGTCCCATTGCGCAAGGGCATGCAATAATAAGGACCGCAACCGTGTTGAGCAAAGCGTGTAAAAGTACAGGATTTGGCCCGAACATGTACCAAACGCCGAAGGTCGCAAAAGCAAGCATGATTACGACGGGCACAAAATACGAAGAAACCACATCGGCCAATCGTTGTATGGGTGCCTTACTCCCCTGAGCTTCTTGAACCAGTTTAATTATTTGAGCAAGCATGGTATTTGCGCCAACGCCCGTTGCTTTGTATGTGAATGATCCAGACTTATTCATTGTTGAGCCAATGACCGTATCACCCGCATGCTTTTCGACGGGAATACTTTCCCCCGATATCATCGACTCGTCGAGCGTTGATTCACCGTCGAGAATCACGCCATCGACGGGGATTTTTTCGCCTGGCCTGACACGGACTACGTCGTTTAGTTGCACTTCGTCTATCGGTATGTCTATGTCGCGGCCATCTCTGACAACTCGTGCGGTCTTTGCCTGTAAACCGACGAGTTTTTTAATCGCATCTGACGTGCCAGATTTTGCCTGAGCTTCAAAATAGCGTCCGAGTAAGATAAGACCAATTACAATGGTCGAAATGTCAAAGTACGGCATTGCGTCAATGCCGGTTTTCATAATTACATGGCCAAAAAAGGTAGCAAAAACCGAGTATGCGAATGCGACGCTTGTCCCGAGTGCAACGAGAGTATCCATATTTGACGTTCGGCGTTTTAGTGCGGCTATTGCTGTTTTATAAAATTCAGAGCCCGCCCAAAACTGCACAGGAGTTGCAAGAAGAAGCTGGACTCTAAAGTCCTGTAAAAAGCCAGGAGCGGTGTTCACGAGTCCGGGAAACGATCCCCATAATATCAACGCGCCCAATCCTAAACTAACCATTACTTTTGTTCTGAGAAGGGTGAGTCCTTTGCGTTTTTCTTCCTCGATGGTTTGGTCGGTCTTTTCGTTTAGGTCGAGGGTATATCCCACGTTTGCAACAGCTTGTGCTAAATCGTCGGTGCTGCACTCGCTGTCGTCGAAGGTTACTGTTGCCTTCTCGGTCGCAAGGTTTACTACTGCGTCTGTTACCCCGGGGACTTTTTTAAGAGCCCGTTCATTTACGCGAATACATGACGCGCAGTGAATACCTTTAACCGGAAACGTCTTTTTTATTTTTGCCATACTATGTCACGATAATTTTTCCATGAAACATATTCATCCCACACGAGATTTCGAATGTACCCTCTTTGTCAGGAGTAATAGTAATCTCTGTCGTTTGGTTAAGCGGCAAGTGCTTGCGGATTTTAAAATCCGCAAGCACGACTTCTTCTAAACACGAACTGGGGTCTTTTCGGAAATAGCGTAGCGTTACGGGTTTCCCCTTAACGACCGAAATCGTCGATGGAGAATACCCGCCGTCGACTAATATGTCGATTGAGTCATTCGTTACGGCTACTGCGGCATCATCTTTCTTCATAAGAAAATACCAATAGGTAAAACCAATTCCACCGATGCTAAATATCGCTGCTACTATTTTATCCATATATTAATACCCCCAAGCTGTGTGCCATTGCCGCATTTGACTAATCTCTGCAGTTTGCGCTGTTATGATGTCTTGCGCAAGTTTCTTCATCTCAGGTCGCTGTGTACCGCCTAAAAGCATATTGGCCATCATGACCGCCATTTGGTGGTGAGGGATCATCTCTTCAATGAAAGCCTTGTCAAAGTTTGGTGCATTTTCCAAATTTTTGGCGTCGGTGTTGTCTCCCATCATCCCCCCATGCATCTGTCCCATCATTTGAGACCCTGACCCGGCTTCATCGTCTGCATCTTGAGGTACATCGGTTCCGTACCATGTTTTGTACCAAGTTCTCATCAGCGTGATCTCGGCAGATTGTGTTTTCTTAATATTTGCGGCTAGAGTTTTTATCTCCGTGTGTTCTGCCTTAACCAGCGCGGAATCAGCCATAGTAATCGCATCTTGGTGATGAGGAATCATCTGTTCAATAAAATGACGATCAAGGTTATTCCCCATCGAGGTGTTAGATCGTATCCCCATCATATTCATCATCCCGCGGTTATTGGTATTGAACGCATTTGAGGCAACATAGGTTGTCACAAGTACGCCAACTAATAGTCCGATCATTCCATACAATAGTTCTTTTTGCATACTATTCACCTCGCTTTCTTAAAAACTTCCATAACTTCCTTAATGACTGTTTCTTTTTCTCCCTTTTTGATAGCATCAGTCACGCAAGTATTCAGGTGATTCTCAAGAACAACATTACCCGTTTCTTTGAGCCCACTTTCAACAGCTTGTAGTTGGTGCAGCACCTCGATGCAATATGCATCATCTTCGATCATCTTCATTACTTTATCTAAATGCCCGCGTGAGATTTTCAGTCGGTGAAGAATGCGTTCTTTGGTGTCTTTTGGCTGGTATGTCATAGATATCCCCCTGGTAGGGATATGGTAACGCGTTAAAAATAATTTGTCAAGGAGAGAGTTTGTTATAATGCAATTACCCTATGCAAAAACGTTCTGTACACGAAAAGAACAAATACGGTAACAATACCTTTTTTATAGGACTCCTCAGTTTTTTTGGCGGCATCAGTCAAGACATCATCATTCCGATTCTTCCACTCTACTTATCAAGTGTGCTTCATTTGGATAAATCGTTTATCGGACTCACCGAAGGGTTGGTCACCAGTAGCGCCAGCATATTTAAGGTAGTGTCTGGATATCTGTCAGACAGGCTTCATAAGAATAAAGCGATTGTTTTTTTTGGATATTTTCTCTCCATGGTGGGGCGGCCACTTTTGGCGCTCACGTCGTCTGCGGGCGCGATCTTATTCCTTAGATTTTTAGATGGCATTGGAAAAGGTATAAAAGACTCGCCTAAAGACGCTCTGATTGCTGATTCAACAAAAAAAGAAAGTCGCGGTCGGGGATTTGGGATCGTACGTGCGCTCGATACGTTGGGATCGGTAGTTGGTCCCCTCCTGCTATTTGCGCTCTTGTACTTGTTGCACAACAATCAACTGAAGTACCACTATATATTCTTTATCGCAGCGATCCCTCTGGTAATAACTCTTTCGATCATTGTGTTGTTCGTTCGTGAGGTTCCATGGGTGAATAAGAGGAGCACTGAAAAGATTTCCTTTTCATTGCCAAAGCATTTTTATTACTTTCTCGCGATAGTGGTTTTGTTTTCACTTGGGAATTCGTCTGACACGTTCCTTATTCTTCGCGCACAAAATGTTGGGGTCGGGCTGTTGGCCATTCCCCTGGTATATGCACTTTTTAATTTCATCTATGCATCGGCATCGATTCCTTTGGGTAGTTTATCTGACAAAATTGGCCGAGAGAAAGTAATTCTTATCGGGTGGATATCATATGCTATCGCCTACTTAGGATTTGGGTTCGCCAAACACGGATATCAGATTTGGTTGCTGTTTGCGTTTTATGGTATTTATTACGCGACCACTGAAGGCGTGGCAAAAGCCTTTGTCGCAGATATCGTTGTTCCAGAATACCGAGGAAGGGCATATGGCGTATATAACGCCGTTGTTGGATTGGTCACTCTTCCGGCGAGTCTTATTGCGGGGTTGTTGTGGGATAAAGTAAATCCCGCAGCTCCGTTTATGTTTGGCGCTCTGATGGCTACAATTGCGGCGGTCGTGCTGGTTGTTTTCACCCGACTATATCGCCCACGTGCGTTAGCGTAGCTTGCGCTTTGACAATGTATTCAAACGGTTGCGCAGACATAAAGAACCACATAGGGATCGGGCCAATGGTGACTCCGGGGGCAAGTGCACTCATTTGTGATTGGTAACAGTAAATCGATCGTATCTTCTTAATAACGCTTGAGCCGATAAAAAGTTTATGTGTTGGGGCCGTGCGCTTACTGAGCGCGCCGCCCGAAAGTCGTTTTACCAGGCGGGCGGCGCGATGTATCGCTTCGGGGCGAACTGCATACCAAAGCGCTGTTTTCGGGTACGACTTTTTAACGACTTCGGTCACCGCCTCGGCACATGCGATGTGGTCGGGGTGGCCGTACCACCCTTCAAGATCAAACGTAATGACCAGATCAGGCTGGACCGTTTTAATGGCTGCGTCAATATCTTTTTTTAACGCATTTTTTTTGGTAGTAAGGGTTTCGTCTTGGTAGTTCAAATGAATCAAATCCTTAACGCCCGTTATGTGTAATACCTTTGCAAGCTCGGCCCGGCGGATTGCGGGAAGATGCACGTCTGCGATTCGTTTATCGTTCCCCTTCTCGCCCTGAGTAAGCGTCATCAGGGTGATGTGTTTTCCCATTGCCGCGACTTGTGCCATAATGCCTCCGGCAAGTACGGTTTCGTCGTCCATGTGGGAAAATATGAGTAGGATATTCTTATATCTCTCAATATTAATTGAAGGAAGAAGCAGGTCGTTAAATGCCACCATGCATCCGACCCATATGAGTGCTACGATTACGATGAGTACGACAGGGACCATTGGGGAGCGATATGGATAAATAACTGTTCAATGTCGGAGACTACTTTATTCCAGCGGTACTTGGCAAACGCTGTTTTGTTGTGTTTTTTCATAGCCATCACTGCGGGGCTTTTAAGGTTGTCAATGACGAAATTGATCTTTTCGGCGGTTTGTACATGATTGTTAGTCGGGACGAGATACCCATTTATGCCGTCTTTTATAAGCCGCGCAGTCCCCGTGTTATCGGCGCATACTGCCGGAATTCCTTGGCTCAGTCCTTCTTTAACAGCGATGGGATCTACTTCATATTTACTGGTATGAAGCATAAGAGACGCGTGTCGCAGGAGATAATATTTGTCGGCCCCTGTTACTTGATCGGCAAATATGACCCGCTCTTCAAGGTCGAGGTTATGCACCAAGTTCAGCAGCTTTTCATAATAGTCAGGGTATTCAAGCCGTCCCATGATAAGGAGTCTATAAGGAGCTTGTACATATTGCATAGCGTTGACTGCGGTCTCAATATTTTTAGTCGGGTGAACGCGAGAAAGCATCACCACATACGACCCCACGTCTGACGCGAGTTGTTTAATCGCAGGCGACGCATCGGCGGTTTTGTCAAAGGCAATGTCCTCGACACCATTTGGTATGACGGTTATAAGTGCGGGATTAATATGTTCCGCAATCATTTGTTCCTTTTCCCACTCCGCAACAGCCTGCACTGCATCAACCGTATGATTGATGAGAAACCCGCCAACAAGGTGTGCGCATTTCTTAACTATCCGTTTCCATGGTTCAAAACTTTCCCATATAGGGGTAAACCCGCCGTGGGGAGTAAGCACAATCGCTGTCTTTTTGTGTCCCAGAAGACTCAGCACGAAGGCGTATGCGATAACGGGCAAGATGGGCGCAAGTGAGAAATTATTCAGAAGCACAACATCGGCGTCATGCCACGGGATATTTGGGAAAAACGCACCATGAACTGTGGCGTATCTGATTATTCGCATTCCTTTTACTTCGTCATGGTTGGGTAATACGTTTTCATCGGTTAGGGTATCTGTGGAGGTATGCACCGTTATATCCCATTCTTCGAGATTAAATCGGCCGTATGTCTCAAGCAGACACGTTTCGATACCCGCAACGACCGGGTGAAAGTATTTATTTACAATATGTAATTGTTTCTTTTTCATAGTGATTAAACGCGTAGGGTCGCTCGAACTGTTTTAAACGCGCGATACAATTTGGGTTGTCGCACAATAGTATCATAGGTTATATGACGTAGCGAGTGAATCGCAGCCAGATATATACCGGCAAGTAGTGGCTTAGGAATAATGATCGTATACAGAGGTTGAACGGTGTCAGTAAAATGTTTTTTGAATTCGCTTGACCCACGTCCAAAATCGAACAAAGTAAGACCGTTTGCATGGGCATGTTCAAGAATCTTCATGACCAAATACTTACTCGGCTGGAAATATTCGTACCCTTTCACAAATGCCTTCTGAGAACCCTGATATGTCCCATTCCCCCACAGCTCGATCGAATATGCGATGGGCTTTTGATCGTTATCAAGAACCGAAACATTTACCAGTTTTGGGTGCAGAGATGCCAATATTTCATAGAACACACGAACTTCTGGGTTAGTCAATACACTCATGCCACGATATTTTTTCGTGCTATTTGCCTCAACCTCATACGCTTTTTCAAATAAGTTTTTGGTTCCGTCTTGCGAGAAGTGCACCGTGACGGGTCCTTCTAGTTTATTTATGGTACGGCGTATTTTACTTTTTGATTTTGATGAAAGATCGCCAGTTGGACTGACAGACAAATCAACAATATAGTTAAGGTCGTCTTGGAATGTGATTGCTGAATCCGAAAGGGTGTGTTGCATGCGGATGCGCATTTCGTCGGTACAATAGTTTAGCTCGATCGTCCCCAATTTCTTGAGCGCACTCGTGAGTTTTTCGACGACTTCCCAGTGGGACCAGTCAACCAGAATCGATTGTTTGTCAGCAAACTGCAGTGCAGGTGCTCCATACACAGTAAGTCCATATCGACGATACTTAATAAGTGCGGCCACTGCAACCAGTCGCTCATCAGCATCGCGAACCGCCACAATACGAACATCGCGATAGTCGAATGCACTGATTGCGGCCTTAAGCCACGCTGGGGAATTAAACGCTGTTGCACGGTCAGCGCTTGCGTTCCACAGGTCGGTCCATTCACCATACAAGTCAGGGGTGAGGCGTTTATAAATGTGTGCTTTCATATAGTTATGAATGAAAAAATTGTTCAGGGGACTCTAATATCGCCTTATCCTTGATCACTATGTCGTACTGGGAAGAATACTTTTCACAGAGCAGCTTCTTCTTGTTCGTTTGTATCGAAACAGTGTGTGGCTTTAACGAATAGTAGGTAATAAAATTGTTTGTCGTGCCGCTCATCGCAAAATACGGAAAGTCGAGCCAATAATATGCGTGTTTGCCAAAAGCCAATCGACATGCGTCGCGGACGATCCGGTGGTCAACGTGTCCACCTACTCCTACTGGGGCAAAGACGGCAATTTTTGTTGGGTCCGGTGCAATGTTTCTAAACTTGCGCGCAAGTTCAATCATGAGGTCTTTGTCTTGAGGATGGACCTGACCCTTGATTATGTGATATCGATACGTCGGGTAGAGCGCTGTTAATTCGGGAACCAGTTTTCCGGCAAATCTTCGGGGGAACAGAGATTTGGTGTGTGTTCTCCAGAGCGCATCGGTGTAGTTCATATCGATAACCTCGGCGTTAATCAGCGAAAGTGAATGTTTATCTTCGTTGAGTCTGACGTCAAACAATAATTTTGGCGAGGGAATAGCACATTGCTTCAAAAATTGTTTGGCAGAAAGTGTGCTTTTTGCTTCTCCAGGACTGGTGAAAACATTTACCACTTCAATGGGCATGTGTTTTGACAATTCGCTTAACAATCCACCGGCCGAAAACACTGCGTCGTCAAGATGCGGAGAAAAGCATACAGCATGGGTGTACTGCTTAGTGAGTTCTTTTATAAATGCATTGGATGTATTGGTGGTTTTCATGATTTAGGTTGTGCCCCAAATTGCCAAATGCGAGCAGGTACCGTAGCGGGCGATTTAAGCGTTTCTGCGACGCAATCGGCAAACTTTTTTGCGCTTGCGTCCCAGTCGTATTTTGAAGCGACAGCATACGAGCGTTCGCCGATGGCCTCAGCGCGCGACGGCTTTTGAGAAAGATGCAGCAGTTTGTTAGCAAGTGCGTTTACCTGAAAAGGGCGGATCTTAATGCTATGGTCGCGGGGAATCCATGCCAACCCTTCGATATCAAAGCTCACGAGGCATTTTTTATATGACATTGTTTCAAGGGCGATAAGGGGGAATGTTTCAAATCGCGACGGACAAACAACGCATAAACTGTTTCGAATAAGTCGTTCTTTATACTCACCCGTTACTCGACCTACGAGCTTTACACGGTTTGTAAGATCGAGAGTAGATATCAGTTTTTTTAGCTGCAGCATTTCGGTGGGGCCACCGGCTCCGGCAATAACCAAGGGGTGCGAAATCTTGGAAGCAATTTTGGCGTAGGAGTTAAGTAATAGGTCAAGTCCTTTTTGATTCATTTCAATTCTTCCCATATAGAGAATGTGTTTGGGGGGCAGCATTTTCTTGCTTACCTTAGGTAGCGCGACTCCGTTGGGGATCATCGTGATCTGCGCCTGGGGATTGATAGTTTGGATCTTTTTTTTGATTGCCGGGCTCAGTACAATAAACGACCGATACCATTTTATGCCCGCTCGTTCTATCGCACCAAAAGGAAGTTTATACTTCCGCTCCATATCTTCTGAGGCGAGCATATGTACCAAACCGATAACCGGTTTGGTCGAAATCAGGGGGAGGGTACTTACTGAAAACGGCGGAGTAAAACTGTCGATCCAAATGTCGTAATGCAGTGTTTTTGCGTAGTACGGTAACTGTGCGGTAAATGCTAAATGGCCGATGCGTGCACCGAGTCCCGAAGTACTAATACGCTTATATTTCACACCGTTTCGAACAGTGCTGTCAGCAGCTCCGGGGAACATGCCGGTGAGTACGGTTACGCGATAGTCAGCGCATAGTCGGCGTGCGATTTCGTGTATAGCAACTGCTCCCCCGCCGCCATAATACGGATTATCAATATCGTCGTATGAAGAGATGATTATCTGTGGTTTTAGTAAAGTATGTTTCATACGCTTTTGGGGTCAATTGCCAACGTGAGACTACCGCGGCGCGCGTCGTGTCCTGCGCCTACGCGCGCCGCGTACGGCGCGATCGATTCGGCGAGAACGCGAATGTAGGTTTCGTCATTTGATTGCAACGAATAAAACGCCGAAAGGTGCAGAAACCGCCGTTTTTTTTCGGCGGTGTTACATGCTTCATCTAGGTATGCTTGCATCGTGTCGCTTCCCACTTCACGGTAATACAGTTGGGGAAACAAGGCAATGTCGGTCCCTGCGGGGGCGATTACCGATTCACGAAATTGTGCCATATAGATATGTTCTGGGCCGATGACAATATTTGTTGAAGCCAGTGCTCGGTGCGCGATGTGTTCCTTTTGAACCGACTTGTTTGGCGCATTCGTATAAAAGCAGTAAGCCAGTTTTGCAAGCTGTTTAATGCTATCGGGGCGCGTGACTAGTGCGTGCAGTAGGTACCTAAAAAACAAACGGCTCATATCTTGCTCTGTAATGCGCGGCATTGACTGTAATTCTTCGCCGGTCAATGATTTTGTTACACGTTCTAGTTCATTGACGCACTCAATATACGCGCGAGACTTTGCGCCTTGTGTCGCAGTTTTGAGTATTGCTCCCTCGACAAATGCGCGTATGGTAATCAATCGTTGCGATTTATCGATTACTGCCAAATGCCGGGGAACCGAGGCTATGAACGATTTATACTTTGTCTGTTTTTCGCCAATAAGTTTGAGCATGTTCGCGTCATGAGCGAGTTTTGTGTAAAGGCTGTCTTTCTTCTTATAGTCATAGCTTACGATGACTGCGTCTTCTCCCAACGTGTGAGTATAGATGCCGGTTTGGTACGGACTCTCGTGCGATGGTTCTATTTTATGTTTCAATCGGTATGACGTGAAACTGCTATATGACATATTCGGTTTTCTCATAGATTATGCTTCAGGATATTCACCCGTAATCTGTAACGGACGGTTTGCGTGTTTTTCTTTGTTAGCGATTATTTTGTATCCCAGTTCGGTGCTTTTTTCCCAGCTAAAATGTGATGCCCATTCGACGGCATTTTTCGCCATCATTTCTCTCAAGTTTGTATTTTTTACCAGTTTCAAAATGGCCGCCGCAAAATCATATTCGCTCGCCGACCTAATACGGAATCCATTATAGCCTTCCTTAACAGAGTCCCTCAGCCCCGGTACGTCGGCGGCTACAATGGGTGTACCGCATGCATTGGCTTCAATACTCGTGATTCCCCATCCTTCCATCGACGACGGGTTCACAAAAACCCACGCTTTCTGATAAAGTGCAATCTTCTCGGCCTCACTAATTTTCCCGGTAAATACAATGTGCTTATCCATCCCGATACGTTTGGTGTAAGGAATCAAATGTTCATCTTCTTCTCCGCCGCCAGCAATTATAAATTGCGCATCTGGAACGGTTTTTAGAATCTCGCGAGCAGCTTTTATAAATATGTTTATGCGTTTGTAGTATTTCAATCGACCGACATACAGAATCATTGGAACTGCAGATTTTTTACTAGGTTTATACGTTTTTAAATAAATACCGTTATACACAATGAGGGGCTCAATGTTTGAAAGCTTATGTTTTATGATGTCGGCCTTTGAAGAAGGAGACACCGTAATAATCTGTCGATTGCGATATACAAAGGGCATCAGCTTGCCTTCCATAAAGCCGGCAATCCACGACCACGGGGGAAGCAAGTTTTTGCGAAACACGTCTTGATGAACGTGGTGCATAAGAAGAAATATTTGCTGGCGCGCATAAAACGGTGTAAAAAATGGGATTCCGTTTTCACTATCAATGATCACATCGAATTTGTTATGAAACCGGAGCACATAGTATACGAATGCCCAAAAGTAGACGGTATAAAATCCGCCGCGGCGTACAATGTGAATACCGTCGATATACTCGTGCCGCGGCGTCATGCCGTCGTTTCCACAGAATATGGTTACACTGTTTCCTGCCTTAGCCCATCGCTTCCCCAGCTCTTGAATATATACTTCAGCGCCTCCGGCAAAGTCGTGACGGGTATCACGCCAGTTGTATATAAGGATGCGCTTGCCCCCTGGCTTCGTCGGTTTTGCATTGAATTTTTCGCTAAAGAGGTAAAAGAATTCAAGAATATTTTTGATCATGAATCCCCCATTGCGCTGCAGAAAATGAAGCGGCACCAATACCCCAAAGTTTGCGATACTGGTGAACAGGATTACGGTTACCACGTCCTGGATTCCCCGGTGAAAGAGCGCTATTCCTACACACATAACTATGGTGAAAAAGAGCGCGATTGCCGGGAACAGGTATTGTTTTTTAGCTAAGTGATATGCGACGATTGCGTCTGCTAAGGTATACAATCCAATCGCCAATGCGTAGCGGGTCAAATACGGTACAACCGCAAATATTTTGGGTCCAAACAAAATAGGCAAAATAAATCCGCCAAGGGGTCCAATGGCGATGGTGACTAACGCGGTTAACAAAAAGCTCAGTGAAAATATGAAATAGAATCCCCGATTGGGGTCACGGTGACTTCCTTCGTCGCGGCTCGTAAAGGGGACGGTAAACACGGTAAAGAGCGAGCCAAAGAAGAAGATCATTTTCCCACTCAGTGACAAAAGCGCATATACCCCGGCTACGTTTGGGTGAAAATAGTGCTTGGTCATGATTACGTCAAGAGTCAAAAAGGCGGTTGCCGAAAGCCCGGTCATAATACTTGCAAAAAAGAAGCCCCTCGGAAAGTGAAACGCGTGTTTTTGCGGGGTGATTTCTGGGGGAAGCGTGAATTTTACGAATAGAAACGACAAGATAAACCCAGCAACAATAGAAGCCGGGATCGACAAGTACACCAAGTCGGGGTGTCCCAGCTTAAGAAGCACAAGCGCAGCAGCAAGTTTGATGACGGCTTCAAGAAAGTTTGAAAGCGCGACAAAATGAAATAGGAATCGGCCGTGTAAAACGCCTTTGTAGAGTCCTAAATACGCCCCCATTGCGATAATGGGGGTAAACGAAAATATCAGAAACGGGTTTGAAAGCTGAAAAAAGTGGGCGATCCAGGCCGCGGCCAGCAACCACCCTATCGAAAGCACTACCACAATCGGGACCATGAGCTTGCGCAAATACTGATAGAAATGGATGCCCTCAGAATGCCCGGCGCGGGCCGTTAAATACGCGACGCGGTGATTCACGGTTACGCTAAAGGCGGCTATCCAGAAGTTGAATAAATACCAAATCGAGTTAGCGAGGGTGATTAAGGCAAAGTCGTTAAACCCAAGCGATCGACCGAGATACGCGTTGTAGGCGAAGTTGATGAAATTTGAGATTATATTTGAGCCTATAAGAAGTCCGCCACTAGTGAGTACGGAGCGTCGAAGTCTGTTCATATTGTGATCCTACTAGTATATCAAATTAAGCCTATAGAATCAAGGGCTAGGCACGAAACGGCTGAAATGGAGTGTACTGTGAGGCTGGATCGAGGCTGGCGAAAAACGCCGTTTCCCGGTAGTTTATCCACCGCATTCTGGCCTTGATGCATCGCAGTGTATTAGGGGTGGATAGTAGGTTCAAAAGTGTGCTACACTCAATGTACATTTGAAGCCAACCAAACGCACCGGCAGAGCATGAGTAAACGGGGGCTTACCATTCTCTTACATTAATAACCACCGTCGCTTACGCTGATTAGCGTACAGTACGGTATAAGCTAAAAAAAAACTCATGCAGAACAACC
>JACOTV010000106.1 GCA_016178125.1 Candidatus Microgenomates bacterium
AATGTGAAGGTTGTTCATGCAAAGGATCTCTTTCTCAAGAGACTCCGTGGGGTGACGGATCCTGAAAAAAAACGCAAGGTCATTGGAAAAGCCTTCATCGACGTTCTAGAAAAAGAAGCAAAAATTCTCAAGGCTACATTCTTAGTACAAGGGACCATTTACCCAGACGTCATCGAAAGCGCAGGGACCAAGCATAGCCAAAATATTAAAAGCCATCACAATGTCGGAGGATTGCCTGAACGCATGAAACTCGCCCTCATTGAACCTCTTCGCAGTTTTTATAAAGACGAAGTTCGCAGCATTGGTAAAACGCTGGGCTTGCCAGATACCATAACAAAGCGCCAACCGTTTCCGGGGCCAGGACTTGCCGTTCGCATTATTGGCGCAGTCACCGAGTACAAGCTTGGCATACTGAGTGAAGCAGACGCGGTAGTGCGGCAAGAAGTACATACTGCAGGCCTCGACCACAGCATTTGGCAGTCATTCGCCGTATACACGGGGATTAAAACAACCGGTGTCCGAGGTGACGAACGAGCTTACGGAGAAACCATCGCCGTACGGCTTATCGAAGCAACCGATGCGATGAGCGCTCACTGGGCGCGCGTGCCGTACACTCTCCTTGAAACGATCAGCACGCGCATTGTGACCGAGATCCCGGCGGTAAACCGCGTAGTCTACGACATTACGACCAAGCCTCCTGCTACAATGGAATGGGAATGAACATCATAGATCTTCTTATAAAGGCAGGTATCATCGTGAGCATGATTCTGATACGTATATACTGGCGCGCCGCCGAAGAAGAGGCTGACATGAAAATCCCGAGCACTTCTACCCGTCGTACCCGTTTTCGCAACCAGTTCCGTGCCATTGAAATAGCCTTTTATATCGTTCTTTTGATTCAATGTTTTGTATATCCGATCCTTCCATTCAATCCATCTATAGTTACTCAGGCGCTTGGCCTAGTATTATTTGTGTCGGGCGTACGAATTAGTGTTTCCGGCCGCACCGCACTTGCCGAGAATTGGAATCATCTCATTGATTACCAGGTGAAAGAGAAACAGGAGCTCGTCACAGACGGCGTGTATCGCTTGGTGCGACATCCAATATACGCTGGGTTCTGGTTCATGCTTACCGCAATCGAGATTCTTCTGCACTCCTGGTTGTTTATCGTAGTCGGGCTCGGGGTATTTGTTTTTATCTATTTACAGTCCGTTAAGGAAGAATCAATCCTCGCTCGCCACTTTGGCAAAGAATATCTCAAATACATGCACCGGTCAAAAATGTTTATTCCCTATATTTTCTGATTAAGAGAAGAGCTATACATGCAATTACTTATTGCGACCCACAACCCTGCCAAAAAGAAAGAGCTCACTGAAGGACTGCTCGCGGTGCTACCTGACTGCAACATAACTTCGCTCGATGACCTAGGCATTACCCGTGATCCCGAAGAAACGGGTAAAACATTTGAGGAAAACGCGTGCCTTAAAGCCACTTACTATGCCGCACAATCCGGACTGACTACCTTGGCCGATGACGGAGGGATACTCATTGATGCACTAAACGGCGAGCCCGGCGTATTATCAAAACGTTGGCTAGGGCGAGCCGCGACTGACCAAGAGCTCATCGATTATTGCTTGAAGCGCATGATGGGCGTTCCGCCTGAGAAGCGAACAGCCCGTTTTACTGTGGTGTTATGCGTGGTAGATCCCGTTACCAAAAATATGACAACGGTTACTGAGTCGATTGAAGGTTTCATAGCAGAAACAAGCTCGAAGCACTGGTCGCCAGGATTCTGTTACCGGGCAGTGTTTATCGTAAAGCAATTTAATAAATACTTTGACGACCTCACCCAACAGGAACATGAACAGATTAACCATCGCCTCATTGCCCTCAGGCGGCTTGCAAAAAAGTTGCTATAATACGTGTATGCTATCAATCGATTTCATCCGCAAAAATAAAGAGAAAGTAATAGAATCTACAAAAAATAAAAATCGTGAGGCCGATATCGATAAACTCCTACTCCTTGATGACGAGCGACGTGGATACATTCAACAGATCCAAAAACTCCGTGAAGAGCGCAACGAGCTCGCCAAAAAACGCGATGATTCGGTTAAAACCCGCGGAAAAGAGATTAAAGAGGAACTCAAAGAAGCCGAGACAAAGCTGGCAGACCTCGAAATCGCCCTCCAAAATATGCTGGCCTATGTACCCAATGTACCCCTTGACGAGGTCCCCGTCGGGAAAGATGAATCTGCAAACGTTGAAATAAAAACATGGGGCAAACCCAAAATGTTTTCGTTTACCCCTAAGTCACATATCGATATTGCAAAAGACCTCGACCTCATAGACTTTGAACGCGGCTCAAAAGTATCGGGGTTTCGCGGATATTTTCTCAAGAATCAACTGGCTGTTTTACATATGGGACTCCTTATGTATGTGTTTCAAAAACTTTCGCAAAAAGGATACACGCCTGTTGTTGCGCCCTCTATTGTGAAGGGCTTTAGCATGTTTGGTACCGCCCAGTTTCCTTGGGGCGAACCAGAGGTGTACAAATTAAATGACGACGACGCGTATCTTTCGGGAACAGCTGAAGTGCCAGTTACCTCGTATTATGCGAATGAAACCCTAAACGAAAAAGACTTGCCCAAGAAATTCGTCGCGTTTTCCCCTTGTTTTAGACGAGAGGCAGGGTCATACGGCAAAGATACCAAAGGGTTGTATCGTGTGCATGAATTTTGGAAAATTGAGCAGGTCTTAATTGGTAAAAACGATATGGACGCCGCACGTGAGCTCCATAAGGAATTACAAGCTAATTCCGAAGAAATACTTGAGGAGCTGGGACTTCCCTACCGTGTATTACTCATGTGTACCGGCGACATGGGGGAGCCGCAAGTTCTTAAATATGATACCGAAACCTGGATGCCCGAACGAAATGCATACGGCGAAACCATGTCAAACTCCATTATGGGCGATTATCAAGCCCGTCGGTTGGGTATCAAATACAAAACCGCCGAGGGAAAAACAGAATATTGTTACACCTTAAACAATACAGCGGTCGCGTCACCACGAATCCTGATCGCACTTCTTGAAAATTTTCAGCAAGAAGATGGGTCTGTCGAAATTCCTCATGTTCTTAGACCGTTCGTAGGCTTCAGCAGCATAGCCAAATAGTTACTTCCCTGAAGATTGTCGAGGTGGTTTGGTATAGATGTTCTTTCCAAAACGGGGTGTTTCATGCTTTCCGGTATCGTCGCCTTCTACGGCATGTCGCTTAAGTACCGTAGCCATTCTTTCCACAATTCCTGGATCTGGGGCTATTAACCGATACGTATAGGCAGTCAGATTCGCACGGCAGATTGCTCGATCTTCATCAGTGACTCGAACCGGCTGAGTATGACTAGTCATGTCGCTATTATGCTCAGTGTGGCGTGTACCTCGCGGCGATTCTTTACTCAGTAGATGTGATTGTACTCCGCGTCTATTTCTGTTTCAAGCGCTTCGCAAGGAGCTCTGTTTCGCTCAGTAGGGATTCAATTTCGTCAAGACCCTTCTCCCAAAATGCCGAATCACGAATATCAACGTTCATTTTCGCAAATATATCGCGTGGTGATTCAGATGACCCGGCCGACAAAAATACTTTTACTTTTTCAATAAACGTATGGTCACGACGTACGCTGTTTTGCAACGACTTAGAAATAAGGAGCCCCGAGGCATAAGAGTACACATAAAAAAAGTAACGGAAGTGATTTACATAGATCCACCAGTTTTGCGATCCTGGTGACTGCTCGACTGCCGGGCCCATATACTCTTTCATATGTTTTTGAAATAGTGCACCGATCTCAGTCTGCGAGAGATAGCCTTTTTCTCGGAACGTGCGGTGAAGCTCTTGTTCGAATCGATAAAACGCCACTTGCCTAAATATAGTTGAGACATCGTCTTGTAGCCGCTTCATCGAAAGCGACAGCTGTAGTGTTTCATCAGCATTCTTCAAAATCCGCTCGACTACAAAATCTTCCATAAACGTGCTCGCGACTTCGGCAGTCGCCATAGGCGTTGAGAAGTTTATAGCGATCTGCTTTTGACGCATAAGCTCGTTGTTTATCCCATGGCCCAGTTCGTGAGCGAGAGTAAGAACATCGTTTAGTGAATTATCGTAATTGAGTAAAATATACGTCGGAAGTGACTTAATGTAATGTGCACAAAATGCGCCGTTACGCTTCCCTTTTGCAGGATATACATCTATTTGCCCGCCCCTCAGAAATACACTAAAAATACTCGCAAATTCCGGGTCGAGAGTATTGAAGACATCTAACACTAAGTCTGACCCTTCTTTAAAGGTGTATTTTTTCTCTCCTACACTATTAATGACAATGGGAATATTTCGCTCATGGTAGGCAAGCTTTTTGACGCCGTGCATCCGTGCCTTCAGCTTATAGAACCGGCGTGCGATATCGAACCGTTCGGCAACAGTCGATAACAGTACGTCGACAACAGCAGTGTCTATATCGTCACTTATGTGTCGTGTTAAGTCGGGACGGTCTACTCCTCGAATTGAATCATCTATCTTTTTGTTCAACAAGATTGCATTCATTTCGTGTTCGGCGGCTGCGGCGTTTGCTTCGAATATGTCGTTCACCGCCACAGCCGCCGAGTCGCGCGTTTTTTTATCAGCATCATCGAGGTTACTGACAATTTCTGAAAAGTTCTTTTTAACCTTTTTTCCTTTTTCAAATACGGTACGTTCTTCACGGGCCAAAAATCCCGACACCATTTCGGTCCACCGGCTGTGGGAAGGGCCGCTTTTAAGAAGCATTATTTTTTCTTCACTCTCTGAGAGCAGATACTTCGCTTCCTCGAAAAGACATTCTAAATGATGCTTGTACGGCAATAACTGGCTACTTGCCAAGAATGTTTTCTGCATCTGAGGAGTAACCCGTGCAAGGCGGAGACTGAAAAACTGCATGCTTGCAGCAATGTTTTGCGAAAATTCTTCTATTTTGTTTTGCCGCGCTTTCACGTCGGTGTTATTTTGGTCCAGCGAAAACAGTAAATCGAAGTAATATCCTTCCTTCCCACCCCCTGCATAATGCTCAAGCCATACGTTATATTCACCCAATGCTTCAGTGAGCACCACCGGATCGCTCAGCCAGTCGGTTCGTTCGTGCCACTTGGTGACAAATGCTTTTGTTTTGTCTTCTATAATCGCCCGATCGCGAGCTATCTGTGGATCAGTGGGGGTTTTATAAAGTGGTCTGAAATCCCATGCAGTTTTCATATTCATATACGTTATACGTGAACAAGCTTATATCCACGGGTTCGCACGGTTACTACCTGATACGGAAGTCCTTGTTTTTTTATCTTCTCACGGAGTCGTTCCATAAGTTTGTCTATCGACCAATCCGAAATGCCGTCTTCTGCTGACTCTGGCCAAACCTTATCAATAATAGCGTCTCGATCACAAATGGCACCGACATGCTCTTGGAGTACAAGAAACAGCGCGTGTTCTTTTCTCGTAAACTCAAGCGACTGTACTGCGTGCTTTGAGGCCTTATTTTTTTCTTTTATAAAATCTTTAAAGAGTGGAGAAAATATGACGCCGTTTTGAACCATTCCCGTATTTAGTAAGTAGGCGGGCATTTCTTGTTTTGACTCAGAAACGGCGACGCGCGACAGCTTGTGTTTCTCCTCGTCATTCAGACTTTCCCACAGCTCCTCGCATAGCAATAATATACGCTCTTCATGTAAAGCAGTTGACTCTAACGCTTCCGGATCCGTTTTGGCTTCGCGCAATATATCCATAAGTAATCGTAGATAGTGGAAATGTCCCCCTGAAAGCTCAACCAATGCATCGCGTGTTTTTGTATCAAAATGTACTTTGTATTTTGTCTGGTATTGATCAATCTGGGTATTTACATTTTCTCGATCCGCGGGCTTTAGGTAGCGCGTGTAGAACAAATCAAACGGCATTTTTCTTCCATAAAAATCAGCGAGCGGTCGATAGCTAGTAAAGACACATGAGAGTTTATGATCTGAGGCATCATACATTCCATGCACATTATCGATGAATGCTTCACTGATCATATTTATCACGCGATCAAACCGATTAAAGAAGATCACCGGTTCAATATTATTTTCGGCAAGTACCCGCAACGCTTCTCGAACACCATCATATGTTAGCTGCAGATTTTGATACTGAATAGATGACTCGAATATTGACGTGACCTTAGTGCGTAACTCGCGGTCTGAGACCAAATCACGGACAGCATCTGAGATGCGCTTGAGGGTAAGCTGCCAAAACGGGAATGCCTCTCGCTCCACGAGATTGTTCAGATCGACAAATATGTACATCTGATTATCAGTCTTTCCATATTGGTGGCTATTAAAAAAATGTCGTAAGAAGGTGTTTATCCCCACACGACGCATGCCAACGAGCTCTACGCTGTGATTGTGCCTAAGATGTTCTGTTAAAAACGCGCCATCATCGTGGCGATATACGTCGGTCATGAAGCAAATTATAATCCTGCAAAGCGTGTTACGCAAACAAAATATATCAAAACATCTCGTTCTAGGGGCCGTTGGAAGTCAGCAAAAAGTCAGGGAAATATTCTCGATAAATCAAGTAAACTAACCTCTTCGCCCATATACTATGAGCTAATATGCAAACAGAACAGCTGAGGTTCCCCGGTCTAGATCAGGGTCCAAACCTCAATGTCGCTAAGCTAACTAGATCACACATGACGCCAGCAGAACTAGCATTAGACGCGGCAGCACGCGAGTACATTAGAAATCAAGGTCCCCACGTTTCAGCTCCGCTCAGTGGCATTGATTTTCATTCATTGAAAGTCCTTCTTCAAGGATTTGATCGAGGTCAAGGTAATAATCATCTCGACAAATCAACACCCACCACTCATCGTATCGGATACAGCGGTGAGTCGTCAGATGTGGCAAAACGAATAGCTGCCGCCACATCATATAACACACCCTTGGGTGAAGGTATCGGCAACCTTAATCTAGCTCACCCGGAAGCTCAGGGGTACCGAAGTGCAGCTACACTATATTATCAAGATAATCCAACCACGGTCATTGTGCCGATGGCTCGAGAACCGGTAACTGGAGAAGTAGCAGTCGATTACGCCAGTAGTATGGTCGGTGGAAAACACGTCATAGGAATAACAATAGGCCTCGATGATCAAACAGAAGAAGAGGCGAAACGTGCTGCCGATCGTAACGGCAGCAGTCATCTAAAGCAATCTGATATTTTAAGGGCAATCAACTGGAAAGCACTGTGCGCAGAGATCGGCATCCCCCATACTGAAGAAGATCCCCACCTTCCACCTTCAGGAACCAAAGGACTCACTATGCTGTCAGGCGTTCTCGCTGCACGCGTTATTAACGGACATGCTCAGAATGGTGTTGCCTTCATAGACTCGGATATTATGAATAATAGCGCGGGCGGATACGATCCATTAGCATACCTCGCGCTACCTGGAGTTGTTAACCCTGGTAACGATCTCCGTGCCATTAGTGTCGCCAGAACTGGCCCTGGAAGAAATAACGAAATGACCGTAAATTCTCTCAATGAGCTCGCGTACGATACGGATCAACTTGACGATGAAAGTCGACAGACTGCCTTTTTGCTGGCTGCCACAAACTCTTGGGCGCTCACCGGTGAACGACTTTTCCCAGCAGTCGACGGACACTCTATGTTATTTTCCATGCCATGGACTACCGGCATGAGTATCGAAACACAAATGAATCTGTATCGCGCTGGAATTGAGCTTGCAAAACGCGGTGTACAATCTGCACAAGTATTTAACCCTAATCCAAAGGTTGAGCGCGGAATATCGGATCCTGTGCGAGAATTTTCTATGTTAAGCAGATGTGTAGATTGGCAGGTCCAAGTACTAAGGCATGCATCGCGTGTAGGCAGACAGCTCCCCGATTTCAGCATAGCAGATATAGCTGATTTCAATAAGTCACACGGCGCTGTGGAGCAGACGAGATATTATGTGAGCGAAAGGCATGCTCCGAATACACCGCGGGTAATTGAGCGCGACTTCATGCTTCCCAGCGTAGATCAAATGATATCAATGGGCGCAGTTAATGTTGACGCTTTGCAAACCTATGGCACAAGATAATAATCTCAGAGAGCGAATAAGTACTTACTTCAGGCCGCTGCGTGAGATTGTAAAACAACCGCCGAACGGAGTTTTAAAATACTCGTATCTTTCCCCGGCGCCACAAAGTGTTTATAAGGAGCTATGGGACTGGGACGCATTTTTCATGGGTGTCAGCTTAACTGACCGGAATCCAGATGATGGCATCTTCCTAAAAAATTGGGCGCTTAATTACATAATTAATGCTCAGCCTGATGGAAAAGTTCCCGGCTGTCTCACACCAGAGGGATACGATCCTCGTTTAAACCATATGAAGCCTTTTCTTGCGCAAGGAATATTGATCGCATCAAAAGCTCTAAATGATTTCACATGGATTAAGAAAAACTGGGATGTTATCAAAAAGATTGTCCTCTATCGTGAAAGCACCATGTGGAATAACAAATATGACCTCGCAGTATGGTTCGATAGTATGGAGTCCGGAGCAGACAATAACGTTGCTGCATACAGAGGTGACTACTTGAATCACGATGCGGGCGACTATCCAAAAAAAAGCATTATTGCTGTTGACGCTAATGCTTACACATATCAGGAATATATGTCGATTTCAGAAATTGCTTCAGTAATTGGCATGGCCGAGGATTCCCAATTTTTTGAGAGACGAGCTGAAACAGTCAGATGTAATATGCAGGAACATCTATGGAGTGATGTTGACGGAATCTTCTGGAATCTCGACTCTTCAACGGGCCAATTCATTAAGCATGTATCATTTTCATGCTTTGTTCCCCTTTATGCAAAGCTTGCTACCCAAGAACAGGCGAAGCTTATGATAGAAAACTATCTCCTGTCGAGGGCTCATATGCAATCAAAGTTCGGCTTGCGAACGTTATCCGCGAGCGACCCGCTGTACAACAATATTAACATGCTCAAACCTCACTCTAACTGGCAAGGGCCAATCTGGCCCATCGCAAATTACATCTATGTAGTGGGCTTAAAAAACTATGGATACAATAGCGAAGCAAAACGGGTATCTGATGAAATCGCAGCCCTTGTCCTTACCGACCTAGATAAAAATGGGTGCATGCATGAGGATTATGATGCCGAAACAGGCGAGCCACTCGCGGCCCCGAATTTCATCAGCTGGAATCTCTTAGTCGAAAATATGCTGGGTAATTAACCGTAAGAAGGTATAATTATCGTATGGTTCCCGAAACGTTTCCCCAGCCTACTGATGTACTCGCTCCCTTTGCGTATGCAGATTTGCTTGTGCAGCATCAGGTGATTGGCTCAGATCGACGCGATGAGGCGGCTGCTATCATTATGACCACCCCAACGTCGCTTCATTTACGAGAAGGATCGAAACTGTTGGTCGACAAGATACTTCATGGCGGAAGCGATGTGATACTCTGGACCCAGGGCGACCCCGAGATGCAGCGCGCAAAGACCTCTACTTCGACACTTCTTGAAATGGGACAAGCAGCGCACGGAACTATATCGGCACTATGCGAATCCGACAAAATAGAGTCCCTTGGGAAAGTTATCACCAAAGAGTCGCTTGAGGGGAAAAACAGACTCGTGTTTGTCGACGATAAGGCCGAACAATTGCTTCGCGCATATCAATCGATTCTTAAGCTAAAAGAAGTCGATCACATACCGATTCCGCACGATATCGAATACGTATGGATGCGTGTAGACCCCCATACAAGTCATAAGCTTCCTGAAGGATTTGTATCGAAAGAAAAACTCGCGGATTTTATGGATGGTCGACTTGCTGATGTCGCCGATATTTCGGGAATTCCAGTATACGCTCAGACCCTCTACTTTCTCGATTTCGATAGAACGCTTTTTGATTTACCAAGGTGGCTTAGGGTCGTGCAGGACAGAATCGCTAGCGAGTTGAGCCAGAGGTAAACGGCTGGCTTCCACGACAGAACGCGCGTTCGGTTCCGCGGACAAAGACCTCGCGTTTATTTCCCCCGCAGGCAACTTCTACGATATTTGCAGGTTTCTTATACCACGATTCTTTTGTTGAGTAATTGGTCAGAAGATACGACATCATTTTGTTCCATATGGGCGCGGCTCCCGTAATACCCGAGGTAAGTGCTTGATTCATGGGAGTATTATCATTGTTGCCTACCCAGACAACTACCAAATAGTCGGGGGTGTACCCTATGGTCCAGTTATCTTTCTTGCTGTCGGTAGTACCGGTCTTAACAGCTACTTTGTATCCGGGTATTTCAAGCGCTGAACGGGGTCCAAATGCGGCAATACGGGCGATATTATCGGACATAATATCCGAAAGTATGTATGCCGATTCTTCGCTCATCACCCGGCGCGGTTCCTTAGATCGCTCATATAATACTTTGCCATCAGTCTGAGTTATTTTAAGAAACGGCGTAACTGGCATCTTAGCCCCGAGATTCGCAAACACGCCGTACGCAGTTCCCATATCGACCATGGTAACTTCTCCGCCGCCTAGGGCAAGCGAGAGACCGTATCTGCTACTGTCACCCCAGGTACTAATACCGAGTGTCTTTGCAAAGCCAATAAAATCAGACAAGCCGATCGATTGGAGTGTTTTAACCGCTGGAATGTTATATGAATTCGCAAGCGCCATACGAAGTGTTACACGCCCATGAAATCGCTCGTCATAATTAACTGGTCTGTACGGCTCTGCTCCCGGCTGGGAAAAGTTTGTCGGCGAATCGTCGATCTGGGTCATGCTGGTCATGCCATGCTCTATCGCCATCGAATACACCAAAGGTTTTATCGAGCTTCCCGGCTGTCTGGTTGCGGTTGTTACATTGAATGCACCATAGGGAGATTCGTAATAATTTTTTGAGCCAACCATCGCTAAAATCTCACCAGTCGATGGTTTCGTAACCAATATTGCCCCATTTGAAACGTTTAAATTGCGAATCTTTGCGATTTCTTCAGAAAGTATTTCTTCGGCTTTCTTCTGGATCGTGCTGTCAAGAGAGGTATACACATTCAGTCCTCCCTCTTCAACGTCTCGGATGCCAAACTCTTTTTCGAGCTCTCCCTTGGTATAAAACACAAAATGCGGTGCGTCGATATTAGACGAAGGTTGAGCAATGGTCACTTCCTTAGATTGTGCTGCAGCATAATCCTGAGCATCTATGTATCCCTGTTCATACATTCGTAAGAGCACGTCGTTGCGGCGTGATTTGGCAAGATTCGGATTTACAAATGGTGAGTATGCCGATGGAGCTTGGGGAAGGCCGGCCAGGAGCGCGGCTTCGGCGATCGTAAGTTCGCGCGCATGTTTGCCGTAAAACGTCTGTGCTGCTTCCTCGATACCATAGGCCGATCCACCATACGGTACTTGGTTAAGATACATTTCAAGTACCTGTCGCTTTGTATACAATCGTTCCGTCCACAATGCCAGCAACATTTCTCGTGCTTTTCTCAGAAGAGTACGCTCTGGCGAAAGAAGCGAACTCTTAACCAGCTGTTGAGTAATCGTCGATCCTCCTTGAATCCCTTTAAAGTTACGATTTACCACTGCCTCCTTTATCGCGCGACCAATACCACCTATAAACGACACACCTTTGTGCTTAAAAAAATCCTTGTCTTCAATTGCAATCGAGGCTTCGTATATATAGGGGGGCATGTCGTTAAGACGCACCGGCGTTCTGTTCTCATCGCGATATATTTCAAACAGTTGCTTTCCTGCACGGTCATATATATGGGTCGACAGGGCATAATTTACTTTTCCTATATTTGTTGGTGAGGGTAGGCTCTTGACGAGCAAATATGACTGATAGGAAACGAACACAATGAATGAAGTTATAAAGCCTATAACAAAATATTTCAGTTTGAAGAACATACCGAGGATCGCACGCTTTTTACGCCGCTTGGGCAACGGTGAAAAAGTAGCCTTTTGATGCTTTTTGATACTGTTTCGTTTATGTTTATTGTTCAATAATGACGAAATAGGACTATATATCAGTCTAAATATCGACAATATTGCATGTGCTACCCTCTTAACGAGATTTGCTCCGGTACCCACGAACCAAATGATTTTTTTTACGATAAATCTGAGAGCATCACCTATGAAGATCAAAACATTAATTGCAAAGTAGAGTATATAGTAAATGATTTTCATCCACGGTATTGTAACATATATCCCAAGACGCCCACAATACTAATATGCGGATTTGCGATACAATCCAACGCAAACGCGCGTACTATAATGACGGAAGAGCGGTAAGGCGGGCCTTGACGACAAGCCGATTCCAATATGTCCCCGGTGGAACGCAGGTAATAAGAGTTACGTTAGCAGAGTCGTAACTTTGGTCAAGAACCGAAATCTGGTCTGGCTTAACTACGAACATATCATAGATTTCGTACTGATAAGATACATCGGCGGCTTTTATGGCGATACGATCTCCTTTGTTGAGTGACGGCAAGTAGGTAAAGATTGTCTTGTAGTCTTTCACGTTATAAAGCTGTGGAAGCGTGGAATGGCCGAAAATAACCACATTCCCATTTTCGCCCGGCATGGTGACCGGCAGATAATGTATTAAACTCTCGGCAAGATTCTCGCCGCCCACCGTAACATGAGCATCCTTGATGTTTAACTTCGGTATGGAGAGATAATAATCCTTAAGCCATGGCTTTTTCTGGGGCTTTACATCGGCGATATCTTGCTCTGGCACCGTAGAATGCATTGTCTTACTGTCAGGAGCTGCAACCGACTTTGCTGTTGGGAACCACATACTTGCTTGCGTAAAGTCGCGAACATTATTAGAATACGTCAGTTTGTTTACGCTCACATTATTTGAGAGTTCGCTCGCTTTGGCAACGGGTATGGGACTTCGCAAGCCGTTCTGAAAAAAAACGCGTGAATACAGCTCAAACGATATAACGGGATAAAATGCCCAGAACAGTAAAAAGGCACCAGCGGTAAGCGATAAATAGGATACGGCCGTCGCGACTTTTTTTTCCTTGATTCGCGTTTCCTTTCGGTATGTTTTTAATGCCATATGATATAGATACTTATTGATACTCCACTTCGACAGTAACGTTTTTCTTCATGATCGGCGTATACATATTCAGCACCGGAAGATTGGGTGTGGTAACCACACGGATACCCGTTGCATGAAACCCGTCTTTTACTATCTTATCAAGTGCGGAGACTGCTTTACCACTCATCCGCGAGACAAGCTGCGACCTGTCAAAAACCGGCACGGCTTTTGAGGTTACTTTGAAGGTAACAGCACGCGCCTCGGGGTCGTCCTTTTTATCAATTCTCACAATGCGGTATGCAACCGTTTCTGCCTGTACCCGCGTTCCGCCGGCAAGTCCATGACTTAATTCCTTGGTGAATGCTGCTTTTAACGCATTTTCGTCGTATGTGTAATAAGTAGTCTTAGCATCTGCGGTCAGTGAGATCGATTCAGCTTCGTCACCCGCCTTTTTTGAGAGTTTCTCACCGTCTAAGCTCACATCGGTCAAGTCTTCGACGATCACCTTGCCTGAACCGATTTTCGCCCTCAAATTAGCGGCAGTTTCCTTCTTAGCTTGTTCCATTACACTCGCTCGTAGTTTATTTATGTCGGTTGTCGATGCAACGCGAATCTGCTTCTTTGAACCCCCGCTAAATGCATTTTCTGTCTTTGCGATTACCGTACTTGAAGATTCACCCTGAATGTTCAGTTTTGTCCCCGATCCGATGTTGTATTCGGTCCCGATGTCGCCTGCTATGGCGGTTACCTTCGCAGTACTTGAACGGATGTCTGAGGCGTCCCCCGAGGCCGACGCAACTTTCACATCAGTCTCGAGAACAAACGAAAGATTGTTTGGACCTGTCAATTTCGTGCCTTTTGCGAGTGTTTGGCTTTCTGAAAGGCTACTATTGTATATGGTCACTGTGCCTTTTGCCTTCTCCCCAACCTGCTTTTGGCCGGTTGTTTGCGCAGTCCCATCTACCTTACGTAAATCGGTTCCTTCATCGAGTTTAAGATCGCTTCCTATCGTGACGTCTTTATCGATTTGTTTCGCCGGGAAGGTTACTTGTACTTGAGCTTTGTGCAGAAAGTATTCAGTCGCGCCAAGCCCCACTAGGACGAGCGCAACAACCACGACGGCAACTATCGGCAACATATGCCCGATAGACGGTACGGATATTTTTGGCATACGAATCTTAGGAACCACTCCCTTGGCCTTTTTGGCAGGAGTCGGGGGGGAGGCTTGCGCCGTAGTTTGTTGATCATCGTCGTCGCCGATCATAAAGCCCATAACCTGATTGGGGGTTTCCCGTATATTACTTTCCTCGGGAACGATCGATGAAACTTCTGAGAAGGTAAATCCTTCCTCCATTGTTTCAAGGACCTCAGAAGGTGCCGCTGTCGCCGTTACACTTGGCGTGGCTACCTGCATTTCATCTGTGTGGTGAATTTGCCGAGCAAACACATCGACCAAACTTTTGTGCAGATCTTCTTGGGTGAGTATGTCGATCTTGGGGGCTGTCGGAAATATCTCTTCGCTCCACCTGTTGGAAAGCAAGGTCGACACGTCGTTTGTGAGCGACTTTTCGTCATACATGATCAACCTGTTCGGGAGAACATAGTGTTGTTTCAGCGACTGAAACACAGGAGTCAACGTATCTATCACGTTTCCACTTCGGGCTAAGGTCTCTTGGTGAATATTATTGCCGCCTTGATAAAGGGTTATGGTTACGACGGTTCGGTCAAATTCCAACAGAATCATGTGAAGCGGAGCATGTTCACGAGCTTTAAAATGCTCAATAATTGCTTCCTGGCACTCTATATATCCAAGCGGTTTGAGGTCGAGACTCTTAGCAAGTTCTTTGATTTTTGAAAGAAACGGTCGCTTGATTTCGCGGTGCTGCGGATCGACAAAATGAGAATATATGAAAAAGATCGCCTGCTGCGGAGCAAGATGTGTTTTGGTTTCTAGTCGATAGAGGACTTCGTCTATATCGTCGACCAATTGCTCCCAACCGTTACTGTAGTTGAAGTACTCGGTACCGAGTATCTTAAGCCCTGCATGACCGTCTTCTAGGTACATAACGACACCATCTTGTTCCTTAAAGAAGATCCCAATAAAAACGTCGTGCTTTTCTTCGGGCTTATTTTTTTTCTTTAAAAACGGAAGAGATATCATATTTGGTTACGCGAATGGATAAGAAAACTGTATTCATGACAGTCCATGTGCCATTTCCTATTGTACCTTAATATTGTATTTAGCGAAGACTTGAGTGACACCTTGGGCAACGGTAGACATCGCCTGGCTATAACTTACCCCCTGAATCGTTTGGTCAATCGCAGTCTCCATATATTTGACTATTTCATCGTTTAGTCCGTTATCAAATGTACGGGCGATCATCGGCATAGTTATATACTCTCCGTCTGTTGCCTGTTTTATGACGGGCGCCAAATATTCCTGGTTCGCCAAGAGCGGTGCCAAATCTTTTCTCGAATACGCAGCTCCAAAAAGACGTGTTTTGCTTTGCTCGGCGTAGAGCTTGGTCATGGTGTCTTTCTCGGATAAGTACTTTAAAAACTGCCATGCCTGCATTTGGTTCTTGCTAAACTTCGATACTCCCTCGGCCCAGTAGCTTGAGATTGACACAATATTCGTTTCGGGCACTTGAGGTACCGGAGCTACTTTCACACGGATTTGCGGATTTGCCGCTTTTATAGCAAGGATCTCCCATGAGGGCACAAAAATCATCGCCACCTTCTCCTGAATAAAAGCATTTAATGAATTTTGCATCCCCGCGTCCCAGAATGCGCCGGGTTCCTCGGCAAACTTGCGGTAGGATTCGAGTGCGGCTGCGGCTTCTTTAGAATTAAGCGATTTCATGTCGACCCCGTTTTGAGTCAAAAATAGCGCCATAATATCTGAGAAGTGTTCAATGTTCCCGGCAGTCCCAAGCGCTATACCCGAGGTAATGATTTTCTTGTCGTTATTCTGTACGGTAAGTTTTCCAATGTAGTTGTAAACGTCTATCCACGTTGTTGGTGGATTGTTAATCCCGGCTTTTTTAAAGAGCCCATCGTTATACACCAGAACCAACCCATCTATCATGAGCGGAATACCATAATATTTACTTCCTAGTTTGAGGTCATTTTGGTGCACTTTATAAAAAGTACTGTTAAATTCAGCCGTCGACATAACAGACTCAGGAAGGGGCGCGGCTATGTCGGTAAGCTCGGGAAGCCAGGTATTGTGGTACCTAAAAATATCCGGACCATTTGTTTTTCGGTTAACCAGTTTGTCGCGATAACTGACGGGATCCATTTTTTTGTATTCGATCTTGATTTCAGGATGCTTCTTGGTATATTCGTCGATAATCGGTTTCATCGTCTCAGGATCATCCCACAGTCCCCAATACAACAGATTTGCCGCAACAGGCTTTGGGGTCTTACGTCCACCTAATAAAAGACCGAGAATAACCGCAAAGACCACCACAAAAATGAGTCCCGCCGCGCCAATCACGAGGTATTTGGTGCGGCTATTTGCAGTTGGGCTGTCAGTCGGTGGGATAAACTCCTGTTCAGGCGCAACTTGAGCCGGCGTCAGGTCGGCGGGGACTTCCTCGGGGACCAACTGGTCAGCAGATGTAGGTTGTGGAGGCGGTGGTGGGTTCGCCTCTGGGACTGCAGGGGGTGGCATAACTTCGGCTGAAGGCTGTGGTTGTGGCTGCGGGGGCACCTGGGGAATAGGAGCCGCTTGCGGAGGATCCTCAGCAAGCGGAACGGGAGCCTCAGAATCAGTTTGATTTTGAGGCAGATTTACTTTATCATCATCCATAGATTTATCATACCAGAATGGCAAGCAAACAATACTTTCTTTTACGCACGATTGGGGTATGTCTTTTTTTGGTTTTTGGTGTCATTATTGGTGGTATAACGTTCGTTATACGCCAGGAACAACTTCTGTCAAACCGCATATACCCCAACGTATTTATTGACGACTACCCTGTTGCCAATACGACAAAAGCACAGGCCGCAACTATTCTCTCACACAAAAATGATGCTATCAATAACGCAACGATTTCGGTTATATACAAAGACGCGCCGGTTGCCACCATGTCGGCGACTCGCCTCGGCCTCAAATATAATACCGACGAAGTGATTGACCGTGCGTATTTAATCGGACGCGTTAATAATACCCCTTCCCGTATATATCAAAAGATCACCACACATCTAAAACTCGTCCCGTACCGCTTCTCTACTCAGCTTGCTTACGACACAAGTTATGTGCAGGATTTTCTCACCGGGAAGAAGATACAGTACGAAAAGCCCGCGAAAAATGCCCTTTTTACTTTTGAAAACGGAAAGGTCTCGGAATTTAAACCCGAAGAAAAGGGGCTTACAATAGATGAAGAAAAGTTTACCGCAGAACTCGATGCGGCGATTCAATCGTTTAGGTACAATCCTCGCAATGTTACTCTCACGCTTACTGACCATATTATTGACCCTGAGGTAACACTTGCTAAAGCAAACGAATTTGGAATAGAAGAAGAAATTGGAGTCGGGAAGTCTGACTATTCACATTCAATCCCTGAACGGATTCATAACGTGATTTTGGGTGCGACTAAATTAAATGGTGTATTAATTCCAAAAGGCGAGTCGTTTTCGTTTAACAAATACTTAGGAGATATCGATGCGGCCCACGGGTTTCAACCGGCCTACGTAATACAAAATGGCAAAACAGTACTCGGTGATGGCGGTGGTATCTGCCAGGTATCAACAACAATGTTTCGCGCTGCAATGAACGCGGGACTTCCCATTACCGAACGTCATGCACATGCCTATCGCGTGGGATATTATGAAAATGATGCGAAGCCTGGACTCGACGCAACCATCTATTTACCAACAGTCGATTTTAAGTTCAAAAACGACACACCTGGAGCACTGCTCATACAAACTGAGATCGTGGAAGATCAACATCTGCTGTTGTTTCACTTATTTGGGAAGAAGGACGGTCGAAAAGCCGAGCTTACCGATCCGATACTCACCAACGTCGCGCCTCCGCCTCCAGCCCTCAATCAAGAAGATCCTACTCTACCTCGTGGAGTCACCAAACAAGTAGACTTTGCAGCATGGGGAGGACGATCGTCATTTAACTATAAAGTCACCTATCCTGACAATAAAATTGAGGAGCAGACTTTCGTATCAGTATATCGCCCATGGCAGGCGATCTTCCTTGTCGGAACTAAAGATAGCTAGTTATCTGATATACGATGTTTCAACCGCCGGGTGAGCAAGCGCTCTTTGCATGTCGAAACCGATATTCATTCCCCAAATAAAGGCTATTATAGGGAGCGAAACGAATAAGATCATCGCAAGCGTTTTAGAAAACGGGGTTACCGTATTCCACATATTCTTCTGTGATTTGGTTTTAGCCATATTATCTGAACAGGCGTGGTCTGCCTAATTTGTATTTTGGATCCTTGTGTTCGCGCTCTGAAATTACCTTTGCAGGTACACCCCCAACTACTGCAAACGGTGCAACATTTTTGGTTACAACGGCGCCTGCTGCAACAATCGCTCCTCGACCTATCGTCACACCTGGTAAGATAATTGCGCGCGGTCCTATAAATACATAATCCTCGATATGCACAGGTTTTGCAACTGCTTTAAAAAAAGGATCATGAATATCGTGCTGAGAGTTGTAAATCATTACCTCAGAGGCGAGCGCGACGTGGTTCCCGATGACGAGTCGCGCTCGCCCATCAAGAACCGCCTTTTCACCAATAATCGTATCGTCACCGATCACGATATTTTTCGTGTCATAGAACGTTACTCCCATATGTATGGTTGATCCTTTTCCCATTTTTACGCCTGCAGATTTGTGAAGGGCCTTTCTAAACGTATGCGAAGGAATTCTACCGAGTACATGAATAATGAAGAGCTCTGTTTCAAGAGCGACGTTTTTTACCCTATTCTCGATCTTCTTGCCAATCTCCTGGTTACTCAACGCTTTTCCTTGACTATCTTTCATATCATTTTATATTATCCACTACCTTCTTATATACTTCCACCGTTTCTTTCGCCATCTGATCAAATGAGTATTTTTTGACGATTTTCTTGTAGTCAAAGCGTCGACGTTTTTCAATAAAATGCTCTATTTTTTCGGTCATGTCGGTCGTAAAAAGCGGATCAAATGCTACGTACTCATCGCCCAACATTTCACGAATTACTGGTATGTCGGAGGCAATAATGGGACACCCAAAAAATGCCGCTTCAAGTAATGTTAACCCAAACCCCTCAGCCAATGATGGATGGATAAGGGCTTTTGCGTGATTGTAAAAATATACGAGATCGTTACGGCTTGATTTGGTATGCACGAGTATCTGATTCTGCATACCAAGACTCTCGATGTGTTTTTGAATGCGCCCAGCAAAATGATCTTCTGGTCCCACCAAAATTAAGGGAATTTTAGTATCTACTAAGCGATATGCCTCAACGAGTTTCTCAACGTTTTTATGCGGGTAAAAATTACCGACATATACAAAAAAGTCATGTGGTAATTGCTTAGAAAGCTTCTCGTTTTCTTTTAAGTCTACTAAGCTCTCGTCGAGTCCTTCGTATATCGCAACAACCTTATCGGCGTATCTTGCGCCAAAGGTCTGTAGTATTTCACCACGCACAGCATTTGAAGGGGTAATTACGGCCGCTGAACGCCTCATGAGCTCGCTTAAGACCAATTTAAGCCCCATATGCTTCACTTCATAATAGAGCGTATGGTGAGTCGATGCTTTGCCGGTTTTATATAGAAGCGGTGTAAGGTCGTGGATTGTTGAAACAAACGGTCTACGGTACATAGCCGGATAACTAAAATAGGTAAAATGCATAAGATCGAGGTTGTCTCGCTGGAGCATTTTGTAAAATGCTGTTTGTTCAGAAAATGTATGCCAGTGAATGTCTGCTAGTCGCTTATTGAATCGTTTAGTCCCAAACCCAAAGGACTCATAATCCACTTTTTTTAGATATACGTTTACTTCCCAGTCGCGGGGGACATAGTCCTGCAAGTAGTACAGCAAGTTCCTGGTATAAACACCCACGCCGGTCTGTGATATGAGTCTTGCATCAATACCGAGTTTCATTTTTTTGCCTCCAGTATACGATAAACGGCTTTGTTGATAAATAAGGGATACTGTTTTTCATAATGCTTCTTATAGAAAATTCTCATTGCCTCATAAAAATGACTACTCGTTTTTTTCTTTTGTGTTACATCGGTATGTTTTCGTCCGCTCTGCCCCTTAATGTGCACGATCGACATGAGCGGATAATACCAAATTTTATACCCTGCTTGTTTTATGCGAAGTGACAGATCGAGATCCTCACCGTACATAAAAAATGCCTCGTCAAATCCACCAACTGCGTCAAATATCTCTTTCCTCGTTAAGAAGAACGCACCACTGGGGCTATCGATCTCGTGCTCCGTTTCTTTATCCAAATGCGATAAGTGGTATCCACCGAAAAGACGGTTCAGTCCGGGGATTTTTGTGGTTAATTTTTCTAGTTTAGAAAAATACGCAAACGACCGCCATAGCGTTGGAAATCCTCGGTGACTTGCGGGGTCGATTGATCCGTCAGGAAGAACAAGCCTGACGGTTAGCACCCCTATGTCAGAATGCTCGTGCATGATCTTAAGGAGTTTTGCAAAGTCTACATGGTCAACAATCGTATCTGAATTGAGAAGAAGAAGGTATGTGCCACGCGCATGTTTTGCGGCAATATTGTTTGCGGCTCCAAACCCCACATTCTTTCCGTTTTCAATAAACACGATGCCCTTTTCTTTTTTCAGAGACTCGACTGACCCATCGGTTGAACCATTGTCTATCACGATGATTTCATACGATACAGAAGGAGTTTTACTGAGGGATTGCTTCAGAGAATGAATCGTCTGCAATGTAAGATCACGCGTATTGTAAGAAAGCGTAATAACAGACAGGTCTTTCATGTATGAAAGTATACAGGACCGGCTTACCGCTTCGGAGACTGCTTCTGGCGGCGTGCTTTACCACCGGTACCAACCATACGACGCTGGCGTACTTTTGCGTTGCGGGTCAAGAGACCTTTTGCTTTAAGTGCCGGACGAACGGTTTCTTTATCGGTTTTTTCAAGAGCGCGTGCGATACCAAGAATAAGCGCTTCAAGCTGTCCATTGGGACCGCCGCCGGATATGTGGGCAGACACAGCAAAACGATCTTCGGTATTGGTTACCTTAAATGGCTGAGCAATGCGTATTTTGTGTGAATCACTATTAAAGATCACGGCAACGGCTTTTTTGTTGACCATTATTTCGCCTTGTTTTATTTTGGCTCCTTCAACGGTTGCGACTTTTTCGCGGCCGGTAAGATACAAACGTACACGGGCAACAGCTTCCTTGCGGCGACCGATACCTTCGTAATATTGCGTAGCTTTTACTTTAGGTACTTTAACTACTTTTTCTCCTTTTTCTGGTTTATCGGTCTTTGCTTTTGCCATAGGTATTATGAATTTTTAGTCTCGAATTTATCACCATGTGTGTGATTTGCGTCGGGAAACACAAACAATCGTGCTAATCGTCGGCTTCTGAGCTTGTTCTTAGGAAGCATCCCCGAAACCGCATGACGAATCAGTTCGGTCGGGCGCGTTTCACGCATGCGTGCTGCTGTTTTAACGGTTCTTCCCCCTGGATATCCAGAATAGCGATCGTATGTTTTCACTTGTTCCTTGCGACCGGTCAGTTTTACTGACTGGGCATTTAGAACGACAACGTAGTCGCCTCCGTCGAGGTTGGGTGAATAAGTTGCCTTATCGGTCCCCTGAAGCATACGCGCTATGCGACTTGCTTCACGTCCAAGGATTTTGCCATTTACGTCAATTAATTTCCAGCGGCGCACAATAGCTACTTCTTTTGCTGATTTTGTTGAATTGGTTCGTTTTAACATAATTATTTAGCAGTCGCTTTGCGCGCTTTTCTAACGGTTACTTTAGCACCAGACTTGGTTGTTTCGGTCACGCCTTCTTCTTTCTTGGGTTTAGCTGGCTCGATGACTTTTTTGTCGTACAAAACAACCGGGGTGACCCATTCAAGCTTCATAAGCATGGTCGCATCTGACTCGCGCTCTGCCAGTCGCTGTGACTTGGTGAAACCACTGGTGCGTGCACCAACGGCCCCAGGAATACGGGTCACGAGCAAGGTAACCAACTCACGGTCCCCAAGGATCCGAAGCATCGAGTTTTTTGAGCCTTCGGTGTTCTTTCTGGCTAAGGTCACTACCTTATCTATCCGGCCTTTTATATATTTGACCTTTGTTTCGGTACTGGTTAGCCGTCCATGGGTAAAAAAGTTTTTCAGAAGTTTACGAGTCAGCATCTGATTCGCATCTTGTCCTTCTTTAAACTTTACCGTTTTATATCCGTGTCTCATAGTTAGTCCATTTCGATATCAATACCCATCTTTTTCAATTCGTCTTCGATGAGGACAAATGATTTTTTACCGAGTCCCTTTACGCCGACCAGCTTTTCTTTGCCGATACGTACGAGGTCTGCAACGGTTTCTACGTTTTCACGAAGAAGCGCATTGATGACGCGTGAGGGGAGGTTGAGTTCATCGATGATGATGTCTTTAAGACGTGCATCGATTACTTTCTCGCCTTCCTCGGCCGCTGCCTCTTCTTGTGAGACCGGTGTGTCGCGCCCTGAAAGAACATGGGCAAAATGCTCAGAAAGAATATGCCCGGCCTGTTTCAGTGACTCTTCGGGAGTGACTGATCCATCGGTCCAAATATCCATAACCAAGCGATCAAAGTTTGTCTTGCGGCCTACGCGTGCTTCTTCGATTTTGAAGTTTACCTTCTTAACCGGTGAGAAGAATGCATCGACTGCAATGTATTCGGCGCCTTTTCGCTCTACTTCGTCTTCCATAAGTGACCCAATACCTGTCTCTACGACGGCTTCGATGTCGATCTTACCCTTGTCATCGGTGATCTCGGCAAGGTACAGATCGGTGTTTACGACCTTAACTTCGCCGGTTATCGCCTTGGCGGTCACTTTTTGTGCGCCTTTGATTTCGAGATTAATGACATACTTACCGTCTTGGGGTACTTCAAACCGGAGTTGCTTCATGTTAAGAACGATCTCGATGATCGATTCTTTAACACCTTTGATGGTGCTGAACAAATGATCTGCATTATTTATGCGGACCTGGGTGATTGCGGCACCTTTTAACGAGGAAAGCAGGGTGCGGCGAAGCGCATTTCCCATGCTGTTTCCAAAGCTCAAAGGAAGCGGCTCAAGAATGAATTTACCATAGTTTGGCGTTTCTTCCGCCTTCTTAGTGAAAAAGTTTGGGTTTAACATAGACTTTGTATGTCCTTAGATCGGACAAATTATAAAAATTACCGTGAATAATATTCAATAACTGATCTCATATTCACTTGCTTCTCGATATCGTCGCTTGTGGGCGCCTGTATTTTTGTGGTGTTTGCTTCGCGCTGTATCCATTCGGGGGCGATACGGCTCTTGTTGTTGAGGATTTCCTCGACATACGGAATTTTGGTAGTCTTTTCGTTTGCAAACGTAAGAACGTCGCCCACACTGAGTTCATGTGAAGCAATGCTTAATACTTTACCGTTCACCGTAATATGGCGATGATTGACCAACTGGCGGGCTGCAGCACGGGTGGGTGCAAATCCCGAGCGATACACGGCATTGTCGAGACGGCGTTCAAGGATTTCGGCCAAAATGGTCCCGGTATTTCCCTTAATGCGCACTGCTTTCGTGTAATACTGTTTAAGTTGGCTTTCTGAAATACCAAAGAGGAATCGAAGTTTCTGCTTTTCACGCAACTGGCGTGAACGCTCTGAAACTTTTTTGCGGCGTCGACCGGTGCGCTGTTGGGCGCCGGGGGCAACGTTAATTTTGCGAAGCAACGAAGCCTGTGCTTTAGAACCTGGTGTCTTAAGCTCAAGATCCATTCCTTCTCGGCGTGCTACTTTGTTTCTTGGTCCTGTGTATCTCATAGGTATATATTAAACGCGACGAATTTTTGGTGGCCGTACTCCGTTGTGCGGGATAGGCGTAACGTCTATAATTTTACTGATTTCGATCTGTGATCCTTTAATGACCCGTAGCGCTGCTTCGCGACCAGGACCAATCCCTTTTACAAAAACAACTGCTTCACGGAATCCAAAGTCTCCGGCTTTTTTGACTGTTGCCTCGGTAACGATAGTTGCTGCGTAGGGAGTTGATTTACGCGTTCCGGTAAATCCATGCATGCCGCACGAACCTGATACGACCGGCGCACCTGTTGGATCGGTGAAAGTGATTAACGTATTGTTAAAGGTCGCGGTTATATAAATGCGTCCTTTTTCGATTGTTTTCTGAGTCTTAGCTTTTTTCATAATAGATTACTTTTTAGCGGCTGTTGCTGCAGCTTGCTGCGTCTGCTCAAGCTTTGCCCATGCCTCTTTCTTAAGGGCGCCGACGGTCTTGCGCTTACCACGACGGGTGCGACCATTTGATTTGGTGCGTTGTCCGTGTACGGGCAATCCACGAATATGTCGGATACCACGGTAACTGCCGATTTCCTTAAGGCGTTTAATGTCGTCGTTAATCTGCTCACGCAAATTTCCTTCGATAACCAATTGGTTTTTCTCGATCGCATTTTGAATTCTTTTG
>JACOTV010000107.1 GCA_016178125.1 Candidatus Microgenomates bacterium
GTTATTTTTGGCTTATTCGCAATCGTAAATGCTGCGGTTTCTCAGTTTTATCCCCGGCTGTATTTTCAGAGCATGACCGATGAGCGCAGCACCGCTGTTGTCTACTTAAAAAGTATCCAGTCGCAGCCTGAATTTGCGTCTGAGTTAATGCGACTTACCCAACGGTACGGGAATACGATTAAAGAGGATGTTTACTACGACGACAGCGTGCGGGAAAATTACATAAAGGAATTGGAGCTTCTATACGGTCAAAACCCTTCATCACGTGATATCAACTACCAATTGTCGATCTTATATAAACAACGTGGTGATGACCAAAAAAGCAAGGAGTTTTTGGAACGGGCACGCGCGGTAGATCCTTCTTTATAACACGCAGTTAGCACGGACAGCCATTCAGTACGCAGCTTACCTGAGTTCCCCCGGTGACCGATGATCGATTCTCAATTCCGACGCTCGACCCATCGACCGGGGTTACTTTGTATTGGTCCATATAGGTCTTGCAAGGACTCGTGCCGGCGACGGCGGTAACGACCGCCGTGGCAGATTGACACGCCGATGTACACACTTTGAGCGGATCGTCCGCGATCTTTCCTTCAAATTGGTCAACGCGGCAGATGCTTGTTCCATTCACGCTACAGGTAACATCGTAATCGATGGCGTTCCCGGGACACCCTGGCCCCGAAATGGGTCCTGCGGCAGGTGGAGCCGGGGGCATATACGGCGTGGGTGTGGCAAACGCGAGGATTCCCTGTTGCTGCGACGCCGAATTCCCCACAATAGGTACCGTTTTGACGAGTCCCTTTTTAAGAAGCTCAGTCGCCGAGACTGCGGGGAAAAATGCGATAACTTGAACACCGCCGACGGTTCCGTGGGTTATATAAGTCGGTGTGTAGAGTGTCTGACCAAAATTGGAGCCTACATCGTAATACGCAAGAACAGCTGAATCAATGACAACCTTTCCGGTATCTACGGTCGACGTCGGAGGGATTACGATTGGATCAACCGGCTGGGCAGTTGCGAACTCTGCAATCGCGGCTTCGAGTGAAAGGCGATTTGCTTTGTATGATCCCATAATAGTACGGGTACCATTCACCAAATTGGCAACAGAACCGTCTTTTCGCACTTGCACCGATATATCGCCCACTTCGGTACTATCGGGCAGGTTGCAGAGTGAGGATGTAGCTGCCCCCTGAACACCCGATGAGTCGGTCAACTTAAAGTCATCCAGGAGTCGTTTATAAACGAATGTGGTTGTTGCACCACTTGGAGGGTTTGCCACCGGCGGTGCAATTTTATTGTTAAGTTTGTGCAAAGTGATAAATGCGTTCGCCCTATCGCGCATTGCGCCTTGATCTAATTCTGCTCCGTTGGTAATACTCGCTAAGTGGTATTTATAAATACCCGATGCTTCGTAGAGCGAGAAAAATGCCTTGTTGTCTTTACTGGTAAATTGATACTGATAGGAGCCCGAATCAGTCGGGAGCGAGTATGCGGGGGAATCAACGGCATACTCGAGTGCTAGGTTTGCAGCCTCTTCGACTATCCAATGCGTTTTTAGATCATACACATATATGGATTGCGGAGCACTATCGATATTACACGTTGTCGCAACCCCAAGGACTCTCTTTAGTCCCTCTGGCGTCGGCGAGACGGTTTTTTTAAGAGATGGTATCAACTCAAAAGTGAACGCAGATTTTTTCCCAACAACGGTCGCTGTTTTACCAATTTTCGCGTTGTAGTCACGCTCTGCTTTTTCTTGCTCTGACTTATTGTATAAGAGGTTCGTTTTTTCGATGTCAGTTGCCGCGCGCTTGACTGCGGCAGATGGGGTGATTTGCGAAACAGCCTTTCCGCCCGATTGCTGAGAGGACCTAACCAACAAAAATGTGAGTAGGAGGAGAATGACCCAAGTGCCAGCTATCGCACCTATAATTACATTCCTCCGAGAAAGGGTCATATATATAGTTATATGGATAATCGAAGAGATTGTCAAATAGGCACGTCATGTCGGGCACGCTGTGAGGATACAGCTTACTTCTCCCGATGGGGCTAGCCGCTGACGCGGCACTTCGCCGTTTATGGTATCGGGGGTCACGCCATTTTGTTGCATAATTGCATCGCACGGATTTTTTCCACCGGTCACGTCGACGGTGTTAACCCGTGCGGTACATCCGTTCGTGCATGCTTTCACCGGGTCCGCGGCCGCTGATCCCGTGAAATTTCCCCGACATATCACGCTTCCTTCAACGCTGCACGAAACCATATAGTCAACTAAATTACCGGGGCAACCTGGACCGCTTACCCCAATCTCGGCTTTTTTGGCAGAAAATGGCGGCGGCTTGTGGGGGGTTGGAGTCGCAAAAGGAAGCGTCCCTTGTTGTTGCGTCGATTTATTCCCAGGGAGCGGAATTTCGCGAACTAATCCTTTTTTTGAAAGTTCGTTTGCAGAGACTGCTGGAAAGAAGGTCAGAATCTGCACGTCTTGACCTGACGCAGTTTTTGAAAATCCATGAGCAATATAAAGCGGAATATACAAACTCTGGGCAAAATTGACCCCTACATCGTAGTACGCGATTACCGCTGAATCGATCGTGAACGCACGTGCCGGATCAGGTACGGCGTTTGCTGGAAACAAAATGGGGTCGATCGGCTGCGCGTCTTTATATTCCTGAAGCGCAACGTCCGCCGGGATCGTATTCATTTTGTACGTCCCCGTTATCGTACGCGTGTTGTTGAGGAGCTTGAGTATCTCGCCATTATTTTTCACACTCACCGAAATGAGTCCCATGATATCGGAGTCGCTGATTGAGCAGTTCTCTTGGTCAAAAAATGATTGAATCGAAGCTTCGTCGACCAGCATAAAATCCGGAAGATTTTTGTGATAAGTAAACTTCGTCACCTCGCCAATGGTGTTGTACTGAGGTGTGCCCAGCGACTTATCGAGTTTATGCTGCGAAAGCATTTGGTTTGAATACCGGCGTAAATTATCGGCTCCAAGAGTGCCCGCAGCAAGAGCGCTGGCATGATTGTAGGCGTATACCCCTGATCCCTCGTACTGTGTGAATGAAGCGGTATTATTGGGGCGTATAAACAAATATTGATAGGTCGTTGTTTCAGAGGGAAGTGAAAATGAAATCGAATCCACATCGTATTCGTGTGCCAAGTTCTTTGCGTCATCGACACTTAAATGGTTCTGTAGATCATGAACATAGACCGTCGGAGGCACCGTGCTCAGATTACAGAGCGTCGAAACCCCGAGCACTTTGTTATCTATAGGGTGCTCTTTTATACGATTTTTGAATTCCGGGGAAAGTTCATAGGTAAACCCCGGATCCTCTTTCATGACGCTATTGGTAGTTTTACCAACCCGCGTATTAAAATCCTTGACCACTTTGTCTCGTTCCGTTTGATCAAGGATCATATTCCGCTTTTGTTCGCGCGAAACCGACCCGCCTGACTGTTGCGTCGTGTTTCGCGCAACCGTTAAGGCAATGAACAACACGACCGCTGCAATCGCCAAAAAAACAATTCCTGAGGTGGTTATAATCTTTGAACGACCCGACAACACCATAGGTTAATTAACGCTCAGAACAGGGGAAATTGCAAGTATCTACCGTGCAGGGAGAAGCAGAAAGAAAACAATGTGAGTCCGCTGGGACTCGAACCCAGAACCAATAGCTTAAAAGGCTACTGCTCTAACCAGTTGAGCTACGGACCCGTAGTTCAGCTCAAATTGTATCAATCTGAGGCCTTATTCGCAACACATTCATATGCTACAATGACCGTGATGGATGATCTGAAGGACAAAAAAATTGCAGTACTTGGCGCTGGGGTCGAAGGACAAAGCGCGGCCGCGTACATACAAAAACACGGCGGCCGCGCCGAGGTTTTGGACGAAAAGACCGACGCGTTTCCCGATCTGCGTGGGTTTGATCTAATCTTCCGCTCCCCCGGGGTACAGCCCACTCATCCGCGAGTAGTCGAGGCAATTACAGCCGAAAAACCAATTACGTCGACAATAAACTATTTTTTCACCCATTCACCGACTAAAAATATCATTGGTGTCACTGGAACAAAAGGGAAAGGGACCACGTCAACTCTTATTCACCTGATGATTAAAGATGGTGGAATTACCAGCTTCTTGGGAGGGAATATCGGTACCCCACCACTCAACTTTCTCGACGAGGTGAAACCCAACGACTGGGTGGTTCTCGAGCTCTCGAGTTTTCAGTTGATCGATATTGCAAAAAATCCCCACATTGCGGTCGTTTTGATGACCACATCGGAGCATTTAGACTGGCATGCAACCAATGAAGAATATGTCGCTGCCAAGGCAATGATCACCATGAAGCAGACATCTGATGACTTTCTGATTGCCAATGTGGATTATGAAGGGTCGAGCCAAATCGCCGAAAAAACAAACGCAACGCGGTTCAACATAACCATCAAAAACTATACCCCACAGAAGAATGGCTGCTACATTGAAAACGGGAATATTATGTTTGAACAAAACAGCGCCAAAGAGCTCGTTTGTTCAACAAATATAATCAAACTCCCGGGGAAGCATAACTGGGAGAACGTATGTGCTGCAGTTTGTGCCGCAAAACTTGCCGGAATACCCAGCGAATCGATAGCAAAAACGCTCTCTTCGTTTGCCGGTCTTGAGCATCGCCTTGAGCTGGTTAAAGAGATCCGCGGAGTGAAATATTACAACGATTCGTTCTCGACAACTCCTGAGACTACTGTTGCCGCAATTCGGGCATTTGACCAACCCAAAATTCTCATCCTGGGGGGATCAACAAAGCACAGCGATTTCACCCACTTGGCCGAAGAAATACGAACGAACAAAACGGTAAAAGTCATCATTCAAGGAGGAAAAGAGTGGCAGCAAATTAAAGATGCGATCGGCGAAAAACCAGCGCATATCGAATATCATGAGGGCGCGAGTTCAATGAAGGAAATGGTGGAACAGGCGGCAAACAGTGCGCAGGCGGGCGATGTCGTCCTCTTGTCGCCCGCCTGCGCGAGTTTTGACCTGTTTAAAAACTATAAAGACCGCGGTGAAGCCTTTAAAGAGGCCGTCAATTCGTATCATCCAACCCCGGGCGCTGTTTTCGTTGTGCACAAAGATTCCTGACGCGTTCGTTACTCCTTTGTTCCCTCTTCCCAGCTCGCTAAGTATTCTTTCTGTTCTTTGGTGAGTACATCGTACGAAACGCCTTCGGCTTTTAGTTTAAGCTTGGCGATCTCTTCATCGAGCTTGTACGGCAAGTTATATACCTTAGGCTCCAACTTTCCTCGATTTTCCCACATATACTGGGCCGACAGCGCTTGCCCGGCAAAGCTCATATCCATAACCGACGCCGGGTGGCCTTCGGCGGCTGACAAATTTACCAAGCGGCCTTCGGCCAACAGGTAAATAGTCTTTGTACCCACGGCAAACGCCTGCACGAATGGCCGCACTTGCTTAACAGACTTGGCCATTTTCTTAAGCGCCACTTTATTAATTTCAACGTCAAAGTGCCCGGCTTGAGCCAAAATCACCCCGTCTTTTGCGCGCTTCATTTGGTCGGCGTCTATGACATGCTTATTCCCCGTGACCGAGACTACAATGTCGGCTTCGGCTATGGCATCGGTCAATTTCATAACCCGATACCCGTCCATCTTGGCCTCAAGCGCCTTGATCGGGTCGATTTCACACACAATAACGTGTGCTCCCATGCCGTGCGCTCGGCTTGCAACACCGCGTCCGCACCATCCATATCCGCAAACCACAAATGTTTGTCCTGCAAGCAAGATGTTGGTCGCACGCAGGATTCCGTCGATTGTTGACTGGCCCGTGCCGTAGCGGTTGTCGAACAAATGCTTCGTGAGATTGTCGTTTACGGCAAGGACGGGAATTTTGAGTGTTCCATCGGCTTCCATTGCACGAAGTCTAATAACCCCCGTGGTGGTTTCCTCGGTCGATCCAACAACCGTTGGGATAAGCTTCTTATATTCTGTGTGAATCATCCCCACGAGATCTGCTCCATCGTCCATGGTTTGATTGGGACCAAAATCCAACGCGGCGCGTAAATGTTTGAAGTATGTTTTTCCGTCTTCGCCTTTTATCGCATAGGTCGGAATACCATAATCTTTAGCAAGTGATGCGGCCACTGCGTCGTTTGTCGAAAGCGGATTACTCGCGCACAAAATAGTGTCGGCTCCTGCCGCTTTAAGTGCGATCATTAAGTTGGCCGTTTCAGATGTAACGTGCAAACACGCAGCGAGCTTTACTCCCTTGAGTACTTTTCCTTTTGAAAATCGCTCAGAAATAATTTTTAAAACCGGCATATCGCGCCCGGCCCACTCGATTAACTTCTTTCCCTCACTCGCCAGTTTGATGTCTTTTACATCGTATTTCATATGAGTTTAATTAAAACTAAATAATGCTGTCACTACATAACCTTTAACGTTTTCATTCGTTCAGCAATCTGTTTCCTAGATGGTTTGTGGTTCGTTGTCCCGTACGATTCAATTGTAAACGAAGCCAAGGCGTTTCCTTGTTTTAGGGCCTCAACAAGCTCTTTTCCATCGATCAATCCGCTTACTAGCCCGGCACGAAACGTGTCACCTGCGCCTGTTGGATCAAGCTCTTTTGCACTATTAAACCCCGTCACTTGTACTCTTTGCTCGCGGTCCTGATACAACACACCAGCCGAACCAAGAGTAGTAATACATATAATGCCTTTTTTCACCAGTTCCTCGACCGATGTGGCAAGACGCTTGGTAATAAGTCCCATCTCATAATCGTTGACCACTAACACCGATGCATTCATAACGCCCTGTTGCAGATTTTTATCGTCGATCCAGGTGAGAACCATCCCCGGATCATACAAATACGGGAGTTTGGATTTGATGGCTGCTCGCTGCAAATGGAGAAAGGGATTGCTGTGCGTTGCGGCAAGAACCAGCATCGTTTTCTGTCGATCAAGAACCGTAAAATCGATAACGGGAATATTCTCGGAAGCGCCATAATAAAACCCCCAAATTTGGTTGTTTTGCATATCGGTAATAACTTTGCCGGTTGAGGTATACAATTTTTTGTCTTTGACGATGTATTTGGTCACAATTTTGTGCTTTTTATAGAAGGCAATAAAGGCGTCGCCGTCGCGTCCTACTGCCCCCAAGACGGCGACACTTACCCGATTTAGTAGCGCAAAATTATACGCAATACTGGTCGCGGTTCCACCGAGTTGTTTCTCGAGCTTGTTTACGACAAAAGAGACGCTTAATGCGTGGAGTTTTTCGGGGTGCAAATGATTAGAGAAATTGTCGGGAAAGTCCATAATCTCGTCATAGGCGATTGACCCTGCGACGAGTACGGTTTTTATCTTCTTAAAATCAATCATTTTGATTTTTTATCATCATTCTCTGTCATCCCAACGGATGCTAGAAACCAGGGAATCATCTTAGAACAAAAGATTATAGGAGAAAATTTCGAATAAGGAAACCGTATTTTGCAGGTATAATTAAAAGGTTGTCAGATCGGGCCTGTAGCGCAATTGGTAGCGCGTCTCTATGGCATAGAGAAGGTTAGGGGTTCAAGTCCCCTCAGGTCCACACTATTCAATAAGTGTCTTTTCGTCGTCTGAGGCGATGACCCTAAAGCCTACATGAGATTGGCCCGCAAAAAAGAGACCTTCTCCAACGCCCGCAGAAAGTAAGAAGTGTTTTTCTCCGCCGGTAAGATAAAAGGTTTTCGTAATTTCGTCGATAGCCGCAGTAGACATCTTTAAAATGATTTGGAGCGAACTGTTGGTAATAATCGCCTTTCCTTCGTTTGTTGCGACAAAGTCTTCTACGTCTTGGGTGATCGTGGTCATTCCCAAGGAGTATTTGCGTGCACGTTTTGCGAAGTTAAAAAGATACGTTCCCGAGTCTTTATTTTTGATTAAGTACCAAGCCTCGTCGACCACAAGAACGCGTTTCTTCTTGGTACGGCGAACAGTGTTCCATATATAGTCAAGAACGATGTACATGGCAACCGGTCGCAAATTTTCTTCAAGGTCCCGAATTCCAAACACAGTGAATCGATTCTTAATATCAAAATTTGATTGTTGATTAAAAATGCCCGAGGCTGATCCTGAAACGAATTTTTCGATACGAGTTGCCATTTCGTGCCCTTCGGCGGTTTCAAGACCAATGAGTACTTTATACAAATCCTCAAGAAGCGGGGGTTCGAGTTTGAATGTTGCGGGGTCTTGAGTGATTCCTTTGAGTGAATACGTCATAACGAGCGCTTTATCTAGGAGCGCGTCCTGCGAGGGTGTGAGTTCGCCCATGATAACACGCATGAGGGAGTGCAAATCAAGGAGCTTGTTTTGGAGTTCGTCGGGTTCGGGGTTTTCGACAGTTAAGTCAAACGGATTAATTTTGTATGGCGACTGCGAAGAAAATTCGACAAATTCTCCATCGACTGATTCGGCGAGTTTTTTGTACTCGTTTTCGGGGTCGAGAATGATAACATCGACATCCATCATGAGGAGCCGTAGCGCTTCGAGTTTGACCAAAAAGCTCTTTCCTCCCCCCGACTTACCGAGGATGACTGAGTTTGCGTTTTCTAGGGTATAGCGATCAAAGATAATAAGACTGCCGTCGTGCTGATTGATTCCGTAGACAATCCCCTCGTTACGGGTCAGTGATGCGGTTGAGAATGGGAACGTCATCGCCAAGGACGTGCTGTCCATATTTCGCCACACCGAAAGCTTGTCGTAGAAAATGGGGAGCGTTGATTTAAAGCCTTCTTCCATTTCAAGCGTTGCGGTCCGTGAAATAATAAGGAGCGACGAAAGAATCGAATCAACTTGTTTACTAATCGTGTTCAGTTCTTCAAGCGTGTCGGCGGGAACCGTAATGTATAAACCAAATTGGAAAAAGCGTTCTGATCCTTTGGCAAGTTCAGCCTGGAGTGCTAGCGCATCATCGAGTGCCACTTGGACTGTTGGATCAACTACTTTACCCGCTTTCATGTCGTTTTCGATAGTTGCCTCCATTTCGGCGATCTTGCGTTTCATTTCTTCAAGCACCACTTTGGATTCAGACGGGTATATGTACATCGAAATGTAGAGTGGATGATCGAAGGTAATAAGAGAATATAACCAGTTCGCCGAAACATAACGTGGATACCCTACAACAAAGAGTGTGCGATAAAACTTGTCGTCTATTTTGAGGTGATTAAAATCGACCTCGATGAACGAGGGAGCGATTATGTCTTTTATAGAGACCGTTCCTTTGGCCAATACTTCAGCGACGCTATTTTTTGCGTCAGACTTAACGGGCGCGGCCGCCGACTGTTTAGATGCGGCCGCGCCGCCTTGGGCCGCTGGTTTTTTTCGTGAAAATAAAGACATAGGATTATCCGGTCATGATCACATCGGTGTAACTCTCAACGGGAGCTAGTTGACGCCCCGTAGCCGATGAATTATAGAGATTGTAAAACAAGTCGACCAACTGTTGTTGTTGCATAGGCGCAGCCTTTAACCCAATCTTGGTTAAGAGCCTCAGCAGCGTATCGCGTTTTGGGTACAGCGATGTTTTTGCGCGACTGATTACATATTCTTTCTTTAGCGATTTGACCGAAGCGCCAGCAACGCCCATTTCGAGCGGATTAAAAGGTACGGCAAAAAAGAACCGTTTTTCCAGAACGGTAGTTTTTTTTACAATATTTCGCACGAAGTCCTGATAGCTCATTAATCGTTTTTGAATGGTTGCGTTTTTTTGGTTTTTGATCTTTAAATTCAGGTATTCGAGATACGAGGAAATATCCATGCGTTTTGAAAGGATAAGAACTTGCACCGGGAAGGAAAGCGAGTTTAGGAGGCTTGAATAGGCATAAATCATGGCTGACTGCTCCTCGGCTGACAAAAGCCAAAAGTTCACGGCCCCTACTTCGATCACCACAACGGCGCTAAAGTCCCTCAGTAATACGATATCTTCGCGTATGTCCTCGATTTCAGTGAACGACTGCGTTGATGATTTGATAGGAGACGTTACCTTTGGTTTATTGGGTGCCATTATAAAAGTTCGCGAGAAATGATATCTAAACTGCGTGCCGCCAAGGGCAGATGTACTTTGATTGTATCAAAAAAGTGCGCATTCTTTGGATCCTTTGGCTCAACAATGTAATCGGCGGGTGCAAGCGCGGTGAATGTGGCAAAAACTCCGTTGGGATTGGTCTTCAAAAGCCGAACCGGTCGATTGGCTGAATCTTTTATGTAAATCAATATACCCGGAAGCGGAATTTCTTTGCGGGTCCGCACCACCCCAACCAAGAACGGATGTTTTTGTGCGGCGGCCGGCTGGACACCAGCGGCGGCCGGCCGCCCCCCACCTTTGGGGACTCCTTTGGCAACCGGCATATTTTTCGCGCCCTTCAGCGCCTGCTGCACGCCTTGCACCCGTGCAGGCGCGTGCTCAGGCTCGTCGATCTTCTGGTGTTCGGCCAAATACTTCCCGAGCTTTTCCTCGGAATCGATATGACTAAACACATGGTGCGGATCAGACAAGAAATACAATTTGTTTAAGAAATAGATCGGCGGGTTATGTTTTTCATAGGTATATTGCGTCGGCGACATCAATCGACGAACCAAATTTTTTATGAAGACGTCCATTGGACGCTCGTTTATGGGCACAAATGCAATAAGAACGCCGATCATGGCGACCAAAAACCCCATAATGTGCCTAATTATCGGAATAGGAATAAGAAAGTACACCAACACCCCAATCGGCACGAATGCGATGAGAAACAAAAACTGCTTCAAGGTCATGAAGCCGATCAGTTTGAACTCAAACGAGGTGATCTGGCGCGGTACCGGATGCTGCTCCATAGCAATCAGTATAACTAATTGTGACCATGAGGATACAGGTCATTTCAGCTGACTGCGGGAATCGAGGGAACACTTGAAGAAGTTACCGATACATGACCGGTTTTTCGGTCTGATGAGGAACGAGGCTCAAGCGACGTGACTGTTTGTTTACCCGCTCTATGAAGGCTTTAATTTTTTGCCCAATCTTGAATTCTTCGCCACCTTGGAGCTTGCTTGAGTGAATGAGGCCTTCGATACCAGGCTCCAAGCGCACAAAGTAACCATATTTTTCTTGTCTGACGATTTCGCCATCGACTTCGCGATCTTTCGGATATTTTTCTTCGATGTTTTCCCATGGGTCATGGCTTAGGCGTTTGATCGAAAGGTTTAGCTTTAGGTCGGCCTCGTTCTTTTCGACAACCATTACGTCGATTTCGTCGCCCACTTTGACGAGGGGGTTCACATCGTTGACCTTCTCCCATGAGATCTCGGAGATGTGAACGAGTCCTTCGACCCCTTCAACCTCGCAGAA
>JACOTV010000060.1 GCA_016178125.1 Candidatus Microgenomates bacterium
ATCGCAGGACCCATTTCAAACTTGGTTCTAGCCTCGATTTGTGCTATTTTGGCGCGTATTCTTCCGTTGGGATTTCTTCCCTTTTTTAGTGTCCTAATAGCCATAAACGTGCGGCTTGCCTTGTTTAACCTTATCCCGATTCACCCCTTAGATGGCTTCAAAATCGTGGGCGGATTGCTTCCCCGGGAAAAAGCTCATGAGTGGTACCAGCTTGAGCGTTACGGGCTCATTTTCTTGCTCTTTCTTATAATCCCGTTTGGACCACGAAGCATGCTTGAGTCGATTCTGGGACCGTTTATTAGCGTAGTCACCACTTTCCTTATTCCCCACGCAGCTGCAGGCGGTGTTATATAAACGCGAGGCGGAGCAAATTACTTTCCGCGCGAGTTGCCCATATAATGTTACGGATTTACCGTGGCTTCGCGCTTTATGCAGCGAATATATTCTTGGGTGCTACAGCCGCGACCAAGCTTTGCTTTTATCGCATCGCAGTCGGTGTCTGTACAACTTAGTATTGCAGGACTTGTTGGGGCAATGATGGTTGTCGGCGACGCAATCGGTTGAACTACTGGTGGAATAGTCTGCGCCGAACCCGACGCTTCGATATTAGCCTTTCGTTCCTTGGTCACAAACGTCCAGGGAACGCCGGCATTATCGAATTTGCGGCCTTCGCCATAAAAGATCTCAAAATAGTAGGTCGTTGCAGGAGCCAAAAGCGTCAGGTCTACGCTGTGGCTTTTGGTGCGCCCGCCTTCGGCGGGCGCATACGACGTAAGTGATGCAGGGCTCACGCCGTACTGAATAACTCCACCCTCGTTTTCATTGGCAGTTGACCAGGTCACTCGCGCACTGGTTTCGGTTATGTTCAATATCGTTACGTCTTCGGGACGCTCATCAGAGGCACGCGTAAAGTAGCCCGAGACAAGGGTAAATCCAAGGTAAACCACGCCTACCGAAATAATTACGCCTGCCAAAATTGCCGTAAGTTTAGACCGTTTTCCGTGCATAGAGGTTAGATATGTAACAGAACTTTTAAGACGCCGCCTATTGTGACTAACAATATACCCGGCAACGCAATATTTACTAAGTTTTCGATAACCCCCGACTGAGGAAGCGCCGAAGGCGTCGCACTAATACTTGCGATCGTCGGACTCGGCAAAATCTGGGTGGGAGAAGGCGTAAGGGTAATCGTGGGTGTCATCGTAGGCGCGCTTGTTGCAGTAGGCACACCTGGGACACTGGTTGGGGTTGTGGTCGTACCACCACCGCCACCACCTGAGGAACCCACTGTTATCGCTTGCTGACCATTCGATCCGCAGTCAATGATATTTGTGGAATTGATGTCGTTCTTAATGATCTTCGATGTCTCAGTTTGATTCAGATTACACTCGTATGCTAGGTTTGAGCTTCCATTGGCGTTCGCCTTCAGGGTAATCGTGGCTACTGTTCCGACTCCGCTTTTAAACTCGGTGGGATCGTTCACGAGCCCTGCAATGTATATTTTCCCCGCAGTGTTCGTGTCGTTTATCACAATCGGAAAATATGTTCCGTCTTTGACCGCAACCACGGTAAATACATTTTTATCGTAGAGAATCCAGGCATCAGTTGAAGTTACTTGCTCAGAACCTGGATCAATCACCACCTGAACGTCAAACGTACTCCCGTTGGTCACACTATTGGTTGTTTTATCGAATTTAAGCGACGCAGCATGAGCCTGGCCAAGTAACACCGGTGCATACACGAAGCATACAAATAAGAATAGACCGAATACAAAAAGCTTTTTCATCTAATACCTAACGATAGTATATTTCAAATTATTTGTCAACGAACCGAGGCACGAATTTACTCTTCGTCGTATTTTACGGCCAGCGCCTGGAGAATGAGAGACACATCTTGGGTATCGATTATACCGTCGCGGTTCAAGTCACCAACCGCCAATTCGCTCGCATTGGTTGATCCAAGGGTCTGGCGAATGTATGAGAAGTCATACGAATCAACTACCCCGTCTTGCATGGGTAAATCGCCGACTAACAGAGCAATTTGCGAAAAGTCCAAGGTATTTGTGCCTGCCTTAAGCGCAATCTGACCCGCGCTACAGTGATACGTTCCAGGCTTTGTTTCAGTAGGCTGAGACACACAGATTTTCTTCTGGATGTGACGTGGCCCTTTTACCAATATATAGTAGTTCCCCGGGGGTGCAGTTGCATTCAAGGTCCCTGTGTACGCACCCTCGCTATCGGGGGTGAACGAACCATACAGGGGGACTTCTGAGGGGCCGATGAGTCTGAACTGGAATATGTCAGCGCTTGCGACATTGGGTTTTTTCTGAATTCCTTGGAGGCGCAATTTTACATTCAGGGTCATGCTCACAGGCTGCGATCCCCCGCCTCCGCCACCACCACCGCCTACGGTGCACGAACAGTTTATGCCATTGTCTATTCTGCATGCCGCCGGTGCACAGACACTCGGGAGCGTTGGGTCAGGGGGAATAAGCTGGCAGCCTTCAAGCGGATCGCCGGGCTTAGAGGTTGGGCACAACGGGAATCCCGCTGGGTTACAGAATCCGCTTTGACAGTCGCTGTCTTTTGAGCATGAAACACCGCATGCCAGAGTGCCGGTTCCCCCACCGGGAATCGGGGTATCGGTTGCGACGGGTGGATTGGTGGGATTAGTTCCCCCGCCACCGCCGCCTGTACATCGGGTGCCATTAACCGCGGCCAGCAATACGCCACGTCCTGAATAATTGGCGCCTGCATATGCCGGTGAAGCCAGTACTTCGGCGTCTTATTAAATAAGGTCAACTTGGAAGAATCCACTCGGGGCCTCGACTGAATTTCCCTGAACTATGATGGGCGCCGCAGTTGCACGCCAATCGGGGCCCCAGTACGGGACGTTTGCCTGATACACGATGATCTTTCCGCCGCTACCGGTAAACGTAACAACGTGGTTTTCATATTTAGCGGTGTATCCAATACCTGAGAAGTATGCAGGGGGAAGTTCGGTGCAGGTATCGGTGCCACCTCCACCGCCCGGAACTGGAGTATCAGTCGCAACAGGCACTGTTGTCGCAGTAGGAGGCGCAATGGTGGGACTTGTTCCCCCACCAGCACCTACCTGATACGTAGCTGTCGTGGTCTCAATATCCATTAGTGTCTTCGTGATCGTGCCTTCGCCAGATATCTCAGACTGTGTCCCATCAAACTGTATAGTCGCTGTTCCATTCCCCGTCCCCTGCACCGTTAAATCAAACTCTGCAAATGCTTGTGCGGTCTCAGTAGGGATCGTGTCCGATGGGTCTCCGCTATTAAAATGTAGTACTCTCGCATATTCCGCAGCCGTGTCTGTCACTGAATACCTCAACGGATCCTTAAACGCCGCATTGTTCCCTATTGACACCAACTTGATCGGCCCCGTCGCCTTGAAAAACAAATCAAACCCATTGTTCTTATTCGTCGCACTCACCGGGCTTACCCGCACCTTGATCACTTGTTGCTGCCCCGTACTTATCGTTCCACTCGCCGGCGTAAATACCACCGCTGCCCCATCAGGACCCAACGCAGCACGACGAACCGGAAGAAATTGATTAACAAAAGCCCACAAGGTAAGCGCAGTTCCAATTACAACGGCAGTATATATGAATACCTTGAGGTAATAAGGGTTTTTCAAAGTATTATTTAGATTCAATAGTTACCACGCCCCCGACAGGATAGTACGGAGCTACGTTTTCATCGAAAAATTTAACTTCATCTTTGTTGTGTTTTTCAACAAGATGAAGGGAGAAAGTACCTGCTGCTGTGGTCGTAACCGGTACCG
>JACOTV010000130.1 GCA_016178125.1 Candidatus Microgenomates bacterium
AGGGTTCGTGAGTCATGAAGTTCGATCGTTGAGCCACCTACTCGTTTAACTGCCGAGGAGAACGAACCGAAGGTGCGTGAAGAGGGTTCAAAAAAAAGGAGCGCAATGACGCGCCCCTCTAATACATTGACTGCAGGTTTCCCTGCTTTGTAGTGCTTTATAATGCGTTCAGTTTCTTGAAATAGGAGAGAGATAGTCTTTGGATCAAACTGCGACAACGATAATACGTCTTGTCCCTTCATTGCTTAAGCTCAGTGTATCAGAACATTAGCAGAATTCAACCGAAAAAAGTGCTCATACTGCCGCTCAAGTGCTTTAGTGTAATAAAGTATCGGATGTATAGCCACCTGAAATTAGCTGCGTTCATTGCGATATACATATTGCATTCTTTAAGGAATGGTTTATAATTGACTATGGTAGTACTTCCTAAAAATCAGGAGCTCGCCGAACTACACTTTCATCTTGGCCTTTCGCTCGACCCACACATCCTTTGGAGCATCGCACATGAGCAAGGCATAAAACTTCCGACCAAATCATATTGGGAATTCTTCGATCTGATAACGCTCAACAAGGACCATATATCTTGGGAGGATTATCACAAACTCTTTCATTGGACAGAAACCATTCAGTCTTCCCCGCTCGCTATGGAGCGCACGGTATACGAGGTTATAACCGGGGCCTACCGCGCAAACAATATTACGGTGATGGAGCCATCATTTAACCCGATGTTCCGAAATCGCGGAGGTGAACAGGACCTTGACCATCTGATTCTCGCTTCGCTGCGCGGTATGGAGCGCGCACTCGTCGAATACCCGATGATTCGTGCAGGCCTCATCCTCGGACTCGACCGCCGCCTTACCTACGAACAAAACGCCATTATCGTCAAAAAGGCGATCAAATATCGCACGCGGGGTATTGTCGGAATTGATATCGCAGGTCCTCATAAGGAAGGCTTTGATTACAAAGACTATAGTAGATTATATAAGGAGGCCCAAGAAGGCGGACTCAAAACCAGCGTCCACACGGGTGAAGACGGCGACGCCGAAGAAATGGCCTATGTACTTCAGCATCTTTCACTAAACCGTATAAACCATGGTATTAAAGCCCATGAATCGGCAGAAGTTATGAAAGAAGTCGTGAAGCGAAACCTTACCCTTTGCATATGTCCCACCTCAAATACCCGAATCGGTTTCGTAAAGGGTTGGCCGCATTACAAGAAAATCCTCGGCATTTTATTGGAAAATGAGGTAAAGTTCTGCATTAACACCGATAACCCCGCAATGCACCAAAAAGGACTTCGTGCCGAGATCCAGCAGCTATTAGACCACGATGTAATCGATGAAAGCCAAATGAAACAAGCTATACAATGGGCGTTTGATGCCAGTTTCATCCCAACAAAAAAAGGCCAGAATTTGTATTTATAATTTATACTAATTTAACTATGTCTGACAAAATCGTGATGCATGGGTTAACGTTTGATGATGTACTTCTTATTCCCGGCTATAGCGATTTTCGACGCGCTGACATATCGCTTGAAACCACACTCACGAAAAAAATTACGCTAAGAACTCCTCTTGTCTCTTCGCCTATGGACACCGTGACCGAAAGCCGCCTCGCACTCGAGCTGGCACGGCTCGGCGGCCTGGGAATAATACATCGTAATTTAACCGTCGCACAACAGGCCGACGAAGTAGCAAAAGTAAAGAAAGCTAACCATGTCGTAGGTGCGGCAATCGGCGTAAACCCCGGGTACGAGGAACGGGTCAAAGCCCTCCTCACCGCAGGAGCCGACATTATTTGTCTCGACAGTGCCCACGGATATACCAATACGATGCTCGATGTTTTGAAAACACTCAAAAAACAATATAGGGGCATCGAAATTATGGCCGGTAATATTGCGACCGCCGAAGCCGCCGGCGCATTTGCAGCAGCAGGTGCCGATACGCTGCGGGCCGGAATGGGTCCTGGATCAATATGCACAACACGCATCATTTCGGGAATGGGAATGCCACAGATCACCACTATTTTAGAAACCTCCAAAGCAGTTAAAGGAACTTCAACAACGATCATTTCAGACGGTGGGGTAAAGTATTCGGGAGATATGGTAAAGGCCTTAGCCGCAGGAGCCCACGCCGTTATGTCGGGGACATTCTTCAGTTCAGCCGAAGAAGCCCCAGGCGATGTACACGAACTCCATGCGAACGAAATTCCCCGCCGATTTAAAAGTATTGTTGATCAGAATAATCCCGACAAGCTCTATAAATTTAAGTCATATCGAGGCATGGGTTCAATCGGCGCCATGAATCATGGAGCCGCGATTAAATCTGAAGATGAATATCATGGTAAGAGTTATAAGGACCGCGTACTTGTCGCAGAAGGCGTCGAGGGGTTGGTTCCGGTCAAGGGATCGCTGCAGATGCTCATAGATCAGGCTGTCGGAGGTATGAAGTCCGGGATGTATTATGTAGGTGTAAAAACAATAGCCGAGCTGCAAGAAAAGTCCAAGTTTATCCAAATCACTCAAGCATCACTGACTGAAAGTCATCCACATGATATACTCGTTACCAACCCGGGGGAAAACTATCAGTAAATTATGATTGTCATCGTTGATTTTGGATCGCAGACAACTCACCTCATAGGACGTCGTATCCGGGAGCTTGGGGTACGAACAGAAATTGTAGAGCCCGAAAAGGCTCTTGCAAAAATCGCTTCTTTAAAACCAGCAGGTATCATTCTTTCAGGTGGTCCAGCAAGTGTATACGCTAGTGGTGCCCCAACCGTCGACCCGCAGATTTTCAAGCTCGACATTCCCCTCCTTGGCATATGTTACGGTGAACAGCTCATGTCACATATGTTGGGTGGACAGGTAAAGCCGGGAAGGAAGAAGGAGTATGGACCCGCCGAAATAGCGACTACCTCGTCAGACCTTTTTACCGGCATTCCCAAAACCACCTTTACTGTCTGGATGAGTCACGGTGATGAAGTGCAACAGGCTCCAACGGGATTTAAAACTGTCGCAACAACCAAAACCATTCCTCACGCAGCAATCGAAAACAAAACAAAAAAACAGTATGGTATACAATTCCACCCCGAGGTTGTGCACACTCAGTTTGGCGAAATGGTTCTCTCAAACTTCATTACCATCTGCAAATTGAAAACAAAAAAGCGAGTCATCAACGAGGCGTTTGTAAACGACATCGTCGAAGACATTAAAGAATCAATTCCCGAAAAAGATAGCGTAATTTGTGCGCTGTCTGGGGGCGTTGATTCCTCAGTTGCCGCACTCCTCGTGCATCGGGCTATTGGAAAACGACTCACGTGTATTTATATAGATTCTGGACTCATGAGAAAGGGCGAAACCGATGACCTGG
>JACOTV010000131.1 GCA_016178125.1 Candidatus Microgenomates bacterium
AAATCAAACCCCCGAAGACCGCCTTTTGCAAAAAGACCATATGTATGTATACGACATGCGCGAAGACAAAAACTACCATATATCCGATCCCGCACTAAACCCCGAAATCGTTCACTGGTACAATGACTCAAAAAGATTGGTCTACCGTGATGAAAGCCATATCCTCGTCACCCTTTACGATGGAGAAACGCGCCAGACGGTATACTCAGGACCGATCGAACAAGACTTTATCGCAGTAAACTCTGACGGAAAAATCATGATCCTCGCAAACCTCAACCCTGCGTCAAACAAACTCCCCGACCTGTACCAGGTTGGAATTAGATAAACTCATTCTGCAACGCGGGTGGCAAAAACCAGCAGACGACGAAGTGTGGTACCCGGAGGCCAACAGGTTTGGAGCGTCAGGAATTCACTATTTGACTGACGGGTGAGATACTGCACTTGTGAAGGGTCAACTTCTTGTTTCCCAATGACTTTATATACATAGCGCTGTCCTTTATAAAACAAGTCGATTTCGTCGCCTTTTTCGAGCTTATATATGAGGTAAAAGACTGCGTTATACGTGCCTACGTTCCAAAAATAATCGGTTGAATGAGCAAAGAGGTATATATGCCCGCCTTCACCAGGAAATGCAGTCCCCAAAGTATGTGCAACCCCGTGCTCGAGAGCGCCCAGATATTGTTTTTCGTTCGCTGCGTCGACGTTTGGAATAACATTTGAATTCGCTCCCACTTTGGGAATAATAATTGAAAAGTTGGGATCCTGGGGGGTCAACACTTCAACTGATCGACCGGCCAGCAGTTTTGCGAGTCCCCCGCGACGATTCGCGCGGGTTGTGGCATCCTGAAGTCCCCTTGTACCCTCAGCCACGTACTGTTTGTTCCTAATTGAGTCGAGCGCAAACCGCACTTCGGCAGCCACCGGGAAATAAAACGTTTTAATGATCATGAAGATCGAGGCAAGAACCAAGAAGTTACCGACGGTTCTTAGCACCAGAATGCGATAATATTCGTGAGGTTGATTGCGTAAGTGTTTCATAGGTGTCCCTGGAGGGAATCGAACCCCCATCTAACCCTTAGGACGGGTCTATTCTATCCATTGAACTACAAGGACGTTCCGTGCGCTTACCAAGCTCATTTTATCATGCAAGCGCCTGGATCCCCAAGAAAACCTGCACGGTATTATTAAGTTGCTTGAGTACCCCGGCATCGATGGGGATTTCTTGTTTGGTCCCGTCTTCTTTATGGATAATGATCTTTTCTTTAATAATTGAGATAAAGCTTGTATGAAACGGCAGAATATCAAAGAGTCCCTTATCGTTTGTAGAAGTGAGCGCCTTCACGTATCCTTCAAAAATAATGGTATTGATATCGCGAACTCTGAGAAATAGTCTACTTTTAGTATCCATACGATTACGTCTTCAAAAGGTCTTTTAGACTTTTAATATACAGAAATGTTTCGGCAGGCGTGTCGTCGTGGCGCCCCGATAGGATTGTTTCGACATCGGCGATAGTTTCGTCAAGCGGCACGTACACGCCTTCTTTCCCCGTCTGAGACTGGGTCACATGAAAATATTGGGTCATATAGTTTTTCAGAATCATACCGCGCTTATAGATCAACTTATCGCTTTCTGACAACTCAGATTCTCCAATGAGTGAAACGACGCGCTCAAGATTTGCCATATTTTTTAGAAGACCCTGCGCAGTTAGGAGAGCAGTGTAATGCTTTTTACTCACCATTTCACGGTTTAATGCGATAGATGTTGAAGCCAACAGATCGACCGCGGGGAAACGGCCTTCTTGGTATATGGCGCGTGAAAGCACCACTTGCGAAGAGAGATAGGTAAAGATTGTCTGTACAGCATAATCGGTAACATCATCTGACGGTATGTAGACTGCTTCGATGCTGGTCATCGACCCTGAGTTCGTTGAAACCAGCCGCTCTTGAAGCGATGCAACCTCGGATAAAAGCGTTGACTGATACCCGTCTTCTGAGGGAATGGTATTCATAAGCATGCTTAGTTCATACCCTGCCTGCACAAAACGATACATGTTATCGATAAAAAAGAGAACGTTCTTAGACTGCTCGTCGCGGAAATATTCGGCGAGCGACACGGCACCAAATGCTGTGCGTAATCGGGTTACCGGATTCTCACCCATCTGCCCATAAATAAGCGCCACTTGCTGGAGCACTTTATTCGCCTTCAATGTTTCATATAGCTCGTGGCCTTCGCGGGCACGTTCTCCAACGCCCGCAAATACCGAAACGCTCGTATCTTTGTGCAAAACGACGATATTATGAATAATCTCGGTCAGCAAAACGGTTTTACCCACGCCTGCACCGCCAAAGAGTCCAACACGGCTTCCCTTAATAATAGGCGCAAAGAAGTCGATTGCCTTAATCCCCGTCTCAAGAATGGTATCTGGGACCACGATATTACTGTAGTGAATATCTTTTGAGAAAATTGAACGCGATTGGCTCGATTTTAGTGGACCTCCCACATCTTGAGGCTCTCCAAAGATGTTTATGACGCGCCCCAAAAGTTCGGCACCTACCGGTATTTTAAACGATTCTCCGGTGTTGAGAACCAACGCGCCCCGATACAATAGCTTCGAAGAGCGATACACCAAACAATAAAACGAGTGCTCGCCAGCTGAGGCATAGACTTCCATCAAAACACTCGTATCTTCCTTAAGTACCACCACATCATGAATCGCCGGTTTATCGACCTCAAAAAGCACTTCGACAATTTGTCCACGGATCGCAATTACCTTCCCTACTCTATCCATATATATATTCTACTTATTTACCGGTCCATAACCTGCTCCCTGCATACCGATCGATTTGTTTTTTATTATCGATCTTGCGATTGAGCTTACGCTGCAGAATTTTGAGCCTGCGATCCTCATCGGCCAAGTTATTCATGGTCTGTTCCATTGCCTTAACGCGCGACGCATTACGGGCCAATTGCGACTCGTCGAGGGTTTGTTTAAATAGATTGGCAAAAATTTGGGTTTCAAAAAACGAAAGAATGGTTTCTAATGAAGGTTCAAAGTAGAACTGGTAGTCAGCTTCGCGCACTGGTGCATTCCCCTGCTCAAAGAGCGCCTGGCCGGTAATATTAGAAACGGTAATCCCCTGATGCAAAATAGTCTGATATTCCCCGTGATAAACGATGACCTTCTCATAGTTCAATATGT
>JACOTV010000110.1 GCA_016178125.1 Candidatus Microgenomates bacterium
CGTTGCGGCCGCTGGGTTTCTCATTCCCAAAACCTCGTCACGCGCAATCACGACTCCCGCGGGAACTGCCGATGTTATGGAAGTAATAGCCCCCGTCACCTTTACACCGTCTGATATAGATCGCATAGTGCATGAAGTTGGTGGATGTATAGTGTGGGGAGGCAAATTAGGCATCGCGCCCGCAGATGACGTTATTATTCATGTTGAAGAAGTACTGTCGTTTGAGTCATTTGATAAAGTGATCATTTCGATTATGGCGAAGAAAATAGCCGTAGGGGCAAATCATTTGGTCCTCGATATTCCCGTGGGGAAGACTATGAAGATCAAGCACTTGCCCGACGCCGAAAAAGTCGCTGAGAAGTTTATCGAGCTGGGGCGTCACTTTGGCATCCATGTCGTGGCCGATGTGAACAAAGTGGTGCAGCCTGCAGGACGCGGCATAGGACCCGCGCTTGAGGCAGTCGATGTATTGCAGGTCCTTGAACAACACGCTGATCGGCCTATGCCGCTTGAGAAAAAAGCACTTCGGCTCGCGGGGAAGCTACTTGACTTATGCTACAAAGAATCTGGTGAAAACAAAGATGGTCATGAAGAGGCAGCTGCAATATTACAGTCTGGTAAAGCGCTCGCCAAATTTCGCGAGATCGTCAAGGCGCAAGGCGGACAAGAGAATGTATCATCGCACTCGATCATGCCCAAAGTACACAAGCACGAAGTCACCGCCGAAAAACACGGTACTATTGCACATATAAACAATTATAATTTAAACACGATAGCTCGAGTCTTAGGAGCGCCTCTTGATAAATTCGCCGGTTTGGTGATTCACAAACGGATCGACGACAAGGTAAGTCGAGGAGAGCTACTGATGACCTTTTACACGAGCGACAAACATAAAATACATGAGGCACTCGAGACATACGAGAACGTCCCGATCTATGAAGTCCAAAACTAAGACGCTCGTCAGCTTAGTCATAATAGCCTGTATCGTGCTGTTTAGCTACCTTTATTACAAGGAGGGAACGCTGCCGGTCGACAAATCTAATCCAAAACAGGGAATGTTCGTCATACGTAAGGGTGAAACCTTGACGACGATCATGCAGAACCTGGAAAAAGAGAAGTTCATTCGCAACAAGATAGTATTCTTCGTATTAGTTAAACAGCTCGGCATCGAAAAACACATTCAGGCCGGCGACTACCGACTCACAAGCGCCATGACTCCCCGTGAAATTGCAAAAAAACTGACCCAAGGAAGTGTCGATGTGTGGGTCACCATAATCGAAGGCCTTCGTCGTGAAGAAATCGCCGACATAATTACCAGCGAACTCGGCATCCCCGAGGCCGAATTTCTTCAGGATGCTAAGGAGGGCTATTTGTTCCCCGATACGTATCTTATCCCACGAACGGCAACTTCAGAGAACGTGCACACCTTACTCAACAACACGTTCGATGCAAAGTATACCGATGATATTGATGCAAAAGCCCGTAGCCTGGGCTTAACCCGTGAACAAGTCGTAACACTCGCTTCAATTGTCGAAAAAGAAGGATTAGGCAGCGATCGTCCACTTGTTGCGAGTGTGCTTCTTAAAAGATTTAAACAAGACTATCCCCTTCAGGCAGATGCAACGGTTCAATATGCCTTAGGGTATCAGCCCGACATAAAGAAATGGTGGAAACCGGTCTTGTCACTTGACGATTTGAAGACAAAATCGCCCTACAATACCTATGAAAATACCGGGCTTCCCCCAGGACCCATTTGTAGCCCAGGCATTTCCTCGATTGAGGCCGTAGTAAACGCAGACCCTAACACTCCATACATGTTTTATCTCCATGACAAAAATGGCAAAGTGCATCCCGCGCGCACAGACCTGGAACACGAAGAAAACATAAAGAAGTACCTGTAATATTCCCGCGGTTACTCTCCTCCTACCGCAGCCGCAACACGTACTGAAACCCAGTACAAAATGACCGGGATTGCTGACAATACAATAAATAGCATAAAGAGTCCCACAGGAAGCGTGGTTATGTGAAGTGCGTGTGCCGCTTGAGGGACCTCATTAATCACAAACTGTATAAGAATCGGTACAATAAACCCTATCGGAAACAAGGGATTCAGGTAGTGGCGATAGTTTCTAATGGAACGCTGCGCGGTCCACAATCCGACGAACATAAACACCTGCGCTATGTCCAGTTGGATAAATGCTGCAGTTTTAGCAACAGATTCTCCCAAATACGCGTGGGTTGCAAAATAGAAGGTAAGAATTATCGCGGTCAGAAATAGTCCCACGGTTAAAATAAAGCGCTTTGCGTGGGCGTCAAACAGTCGCAGCTCACGCTTCGGCGGCTGTTTCATTAGATGCTCGCGCATCGGTGCAAACGCCAGTGCAATCGCAGGTAGTCCATCCGACATAAGGTTAATATACAAAAGCTCAATCGGGAAAAATAAATCATGAATGCCCAGAAGTAACCCGACGACAAGGGTCAACCCTTCGGCAAAATTCCCCGTCGTTAAATAGGTGAGAGAATTGGTGAAATTGCGTATAATGCGCCTCCCTTGCTCAACGGCGTCTATTATGGAGGCGAAGTTATCGTCTGCAAGAACAATATCTGCGGTATCTCGCGCAACATCGGTACCATCGCGTCCCATCGCAATCCCGATATCTGCCTGTTTTAGTGCGATTGCGTCATTTACTCCGTCTCCGGTTACGGCAACAACTTCTCCCAGTTTTTGGTAGAGCGAAACGATTAGACTTTTATGAAACGGTGTGGTGCGCGCAAAGACCCGTGTGTTGGGCAGATGAATGAGTAATTCTTCGTCTGAAAAATCGTCGAGCTGTTTACCGGTCAAAACTTCGTCGCCCGGTTTCATTAGTCCTATTTCTGTCGCTATGCTTTCGGCGGTTTTTTCGTTATCCCCCGTTACCATAACAACCGTTATGCCGGCCCGCCGCGCGCGGTTTAGCGCCTCAGGCACCTCGGCGCGCGGCGGATCATGCAGAGCAACAAGCCCTAAAAATGTCATTTCTGCAACTTGATCAACGATCGGTTTACCGGCTGCCCGCGGCACCTCTTTGTACGAAAATCCGATCACACGATATCCCCGCGCCGCCCACTGATCCATGACCCGACGAATTTCGTCGGTGTGTGTTTTGGTCATCGGAGTCGATTTATCGGCAACTGCCAACCGGGTACAAATATCGAGAATCGATTCGGGAGCTCCTTTTGTTAACAGATACGTTTGCGCGTCTTTTGAGGCAATAACACTCATCCGTTTTGTAGTACCGTCAAACGATGACTCATCGAGGAGTTTCCATTCATGGCGGGCAGTTTCGTACGATATTTTCATTTCACGAGCTAAATTAAGAAGCGCTCCTTCGGTCGCGTCTCCTAATACCTCAGATGTTTCCTTGCCATGGACGGGTACTAACGATGCTGTCGAATTCACCATACCATTAAGAAGGAGCTTGGAAAACGGGTGATCCGCTATCTGTGGTCGTTCGCTATGAAACACCTTTCCACTGACATAGATTTCCTTGACTGACATATTATTAGTTGTGAGGGTGCCGGTTTTATCGGTTGCGATAATGGTCACGTTCCCAATCGCTTCAATCGCCGACATTTTACGTACTATTGCCTTTTTGCGCGCCATTTCACGCACCCCTATTCCCAGCGTTATAGTTAAAACAGCCGGAAGCCCTTCGGGCACAACAGCCACGGCAAGTGAAATACCCGTCAAAAACGCCAAGGTGAGTGAGCTGCCATGAAAAAGCGATAAGATAAATACGAGCGCTGAGGCAACAATGCCGGTGATGCCAATTTTCTTAGAAACATCGTCGAGTTTTTTCTCAAGAGGGGTTTTACCTTCAGAAACATGGGTCAAGTGGCGCGTGATATCGCCAAATTTGGTATTCATGCCCGTCTTTTGTATTTCAACATATCCACGGCCCTTTGAAACAACCGTTCCCATAAACACCTGTTCATTTTGCTCCTTAGGAACCGATAACGATTCACCGGTTAAAACCGATTCATTGAGCTCGAGGTTTCGCCCTTCAATAAGTTTGCCGTCGGCGATAACCTTACTCCCCTCCTCAACGTAGATAATATCGCCGGGAACTATGTATTTACTGTCTACTTCTTGTTCGCGTCCATCCCGAATAACCCGCGTAATTGTAACCGAAAGATCCTTTAGTAAGTTCACCGCGTCTGAGGCCTTTTTTTCTTGATATACGCTAAAGATCGCATTCATACCAACGATCCCCACAATGAGCACCCCCTCAAGCTTTTCACCAATGACAAACGAGATGACCGCAGCCAAAAGAAGCAGCACGGTCAGCAGGTTCGTAAACTGAGAGAGAAATAAGAAAAGTGTGCTTTTCTTCTTTACGTTTTCAAGAATGTTGAGTCCGTATGTCTTTTGCCGTACGAGTACTTCGGCATGTGCCAATCCCTGCATAATGGTTTACGGTAATTTATTCTACGGTGCCTTCAGGCGATGCACGGCGGAGGACTTCTCGGGGTTTGGAACCCGTGCCAGGCCCCACGTACCCTGCTTCTTCTAGTTGGTCAAGAAGTCTGGCAGCTCGAGCGTAACCGATTGAGAGCTTGCGCTGAAGAAGCGAGGCAGAGGCTTTATCGGACTGATGGATGATCTCGATAGCACTCTTAAAGAGTGGATCGTCGCTCCCGCCACCGCCTGCGGCGCCCGTTCCCCCACGTCCGCCTTGGACACTAGCTTCTTGTGAAGTGATTTCTTCGGTGTAATGTACGGGAGGTGCCTGGTTTTTGAGAAACGAGACAAGGTCGTGCACTTCTTTTTCGGTGAGAAACGGTCCCTGCATACGTC
>JACOTV010000120.1 GCA_016178125.1 Candidatus Microgenomates bacterium
ATCCATTCTTGCACATATAATCTCAGACGTGCGTCTGAGCCGGTGCGGACTATTTCTTCCCAGATGCGCCAGGTGTACGGGCTTATAAATGTTACTGAGACAGAGATGAGAAATAATAGTACTTCTGATTTCGATTTAGTTTTTTTATAGTCTGTCGCGACCCATACTGCATATACGCCGAGTCCATATACGAAACTCGCATGCGTGTTTGCCCACAATAAAAAGAGAAATGGTATTTGGTATCTATATATGTATCTCCAGCGTGCACTGATGAGTGCGTTTATCAGTAGCGCAGTGTAAAGCCAGGCCAAAACTTGTGGTTTCACGGCAAAGTAGTGGAGGAGCACCATAGCTACAAGAAGGATATGACTTATTAACCAGTACCCTTTAAACTGACGTGTTATAAGAGCCACGGTTGCGGTATAAACTCCCGCAATAAGAATCGCCAAAACCTTGTACCCACCGATTGTGTAAACACTATACATAACGACATGCGTTAACCACTCATGGTCAACGAATCGAAACGAAGGCATAGTGTAGCTATAGGGATCGGCTGCGGGAATACCGTGGTGCAATACGTACTTGCCAATCTGCACGCGCCAACCAAAATCCGGATCAACCGAAATACTGGCAAGAATCCAACATATAAAGAAAAGGAGTAAGAGAACTATGAATCGAGTCATTCTAATCGGTCGTTCCATATGCAAGGTATAACTATAGTATATCCCTTGACAACGGAGGCACTGATTATGTAGTCTTTAGTTTATCAAATGAGAAAAACGTCAGAAATTCTTTCAGCAACATCATTCTTTTTGTTAGCTCTCCCCATCGTTACACAAGTTCACGCGCAGGTAAGTAACACGATTCGCGTGAGCGAAAATGCAATCGGTTTTGCAATTCCTTCCTTTAGCACGATTCTTAGCTTTATCATCAAATTCTTTTTCGTCGTTGCCGGTATCGCGGCGCTCATATACCTTCTCTGGGGTGCATTTTCATGGGTCACTTCAGGTGGTGACAAGGGTAACATCGAAAAAGCTCGTAACAAAATCGTAAACGCTATTGTCGGCGTACTTCTTATCATAGTCGTCGTCGCAGTCGTTGCGACCCTTGAGCAAGTCGTCTTTAAACAAGCGCTCTGCTTTGGTCTAACGTGCGACGTCACGCTACCCAACTTGTTGGATAAGCGCGGTCCGTAGGGCAGTCTATAATCACTTGACAACATACCAGTACTTGTTTAACATAAATTAATATGAAAAAACTTAATAACGCTCTGACCGCTTCATCGCTCTTTTTGTTAGCTCTCCCTATCGTTACACAGGTTCACGCACAGGTGACTAATACCATTCGGGTAAATGAGAATGCAATCGGTTTTGCTATTCCCTCGTTTAGCACGATTCTTAGCTTTATCATCAAATTCTTTTTCGTTGTTGCCGGTATCGCGGCGCTCATATACCTTCTCTGGGGAGCGTTCTCGTGGGTAACCTCAGGCGGCGACAAAGGGAACGTTGAAAAAGCCCGCGATAAGATCGTGAATGCAATCGTAGGCGTACTCCTTATCATAGTCGTCGTCGCAGTCGTTGCGACCCTTGAGCAAGTCGTCTTTAAACAGGCGCTCTGCTTTGGTCTGACGTGTGACGTCACGCTACCCAACTTGTTGGATAAGCGCGGTCCCTAACAGGCTAGACTATGTTTCTTTCAACACTATTAGCTCAATCGCCCGGTGACGGTACCACTAGCTGGAATACTTTGACTGGAGAGAAGGTCAATTGTATTGTTGACGGAGTTCCTACTATTAAATGCTTTGAAGCGGTATTTTCAAATATCGTCTTTATGGCTTCGGCTCTCGTTATCGTTATCCTCCTCGTTATGTTTATCGTTGGGTCAGTAAGTTACTTAACCTCGCTTGGTAACCCAGAAAAAGTAAAGAAGGCTCAGAACACGCTCAAGTTTGCGATTCTCGGATTCGTACTGTTTATGAGCTCTTTCATCATCCTTAAAACAATCGACTTCTTGTTCATGGGAAATGAAGGCAAAATCTTCAAGTTCACCATCCAGGGGCAGTAACAATACGGCTATTGTTCTGGAGTGGGAGTAATATATATCACTTTCACACCGTTTTCTTGTGGAACGGGTGAAACGAGGCGGTCACGGTCTTTCATAAACAAATAGCCCACGAATACCGCGACTCCCAAGCCAACAATGACGAGCAGTAATCCGAATATTCTCATAAGATGCGTCGGTTATGGTTAATCGATGTTTATTTTTTCCCGAATTACGTAGCGTGGACGTTTCTGAACTTCTTTGTAGATTTTACCGATATATTCTCCGATAATGCCGATCGTAATAAGTTGTACGCCGCCAAGGAACATGATCCCCACAAATAGCGCAGTCCAGCCGGTGACCCAATATTCGGGAAGAAACAACCGACCAAGTATTGCATAAATAACGCCGAGAAATCCAATTGACGCGGTCGCAAATCCGAGAAGGGTTGACAGTTGGAGTGGTTTAGTCGAGAACGAAGTAATGCCATCTAACGCGAAATTAATCATTTTACCCATGGTGTAGTGAGTGTCTCCGCTTTGGCGGCGGGCAC
>JACOTV010000108.1 GCA_016178125.1 Candidatus Microgenomates bacterium
AGTTCCTACTTCGACCATCCGAGAAGACGTCGATTTTGCGACCGTGGAATCACTTACAAAGTCAGGATACATTGGAGTAAAAGTTTGGATTTGTAAATAAGCATGTTAGCACCCAAAAGACAAAAATATCGCAAAGCATTCCGAGGTACATTTCGTCGTATCGCCGTTAAGGGTGATCGCTTAAGCTTTGGCTCAGTCGGCCTTAAAACAACCGATGCGGGGTGGATTAAAGATCGCGAAATCGAAGCATGTCGCGTCGTTTTAGCCCGTGCAACTCGTAAGGTTGGCAAATACTGGATCAAGATTTTTCCCGATAAACCGTTTTCTAAAAAGCCGCCTGAGGTAACCATGGGATCAGGTAAAGGAGACATTTCACATTTTGTGTCATCAGTCGTCCCCGGCCGCGTGTTATTTGAACTCGACGGTATCGACGAAAAAGAAGCTCGTAATATTTTGCGTGTTGTTTCATCAAAATTGTCAGTGAGAACCAAATTTGTAACCCGTTCCTAATATGAGAAAATCAAACGCCAATTACACCGCAAAAAAGAAACCAGAACTTATGAAAGAAGAAGCCGAATTGCGTCGTGAAATTGCCAAACTCACCCTTGAAGCAAGAGCAAATCCACAAAAAGACACCAACATGATATTTAAGAAACGAAAGCAACTTGCGGTACTTTTAACAGTTATGAACCGGCAAACAGCATAATATGGCACACATCCTAACCGGTACCGTAGTTTCGGCAAAAATGCAGAAGACGGCAGTAGTATCTGTCGAGTCGAAAATGCGCCATCCACTCTATAAAAAAGTTATCGTCCGTCACAAGAAATTCAAAGCTCATTACGACAATATAACCATCGCCGAAGGTGATCAAGTAGAAATCACCGAAGTGAAACCTATTGCACGACACGTCCATTACATAATTTCAAAAAAGTTCGAAACGAACAAAAGCTAAGACATGGTACAACTGAGATCAATATTAACCGTTGCCGATAACACAGGTGCCAAGCGCGCCATGATGATCGGATTACCCGGCTCGGGAAACCGCATGAAAGCCGGAATCGGTGATATTATCATGGTTACCGTGAAAGATTCGATTCCGTATGCACAGGTCAAAAAAAGCGACATCGTGCCAGCGGTAATCGTCAGAACTCGCAAAGAAAAGCGACGTAAAGACGGAAGCTATATTCGCTTCGACGACAATGCGTGCGTGATTTTAACCGACAAAGATAATCAAGATCCACGAGGAACCCGCATCTTTGGCCCAATCGCCAAAGAAATCAAAGACTTAGGATTTAACAAGATTGCCAGCTTGGCCGAAGAAATTTATTAACTATGAAAATTAAAAAAGGCGATAAAGTTCGTGTAGTGGCCGGAAAAAATAATGGTCAAGAGGGAGTAGTCGAACGCGTATATGTGAAACAAGAAACAGTGGTTGTGCCTGGTATAAATATGTACAAGCGCCACATGAAGCGCGATCCACAGACCGGACAGGGCGGAATTATCGAAATTCCGCGCGCAATGCAGATTTCAAATGTAATGCTTATTTGTCCCAAGTGTGGCAAGCCAACACGCGTCGGGTACAAAATAGAGAAATCAAAGAAATACCGAATATGTAAGAAGTGCGAAAAATTATTTTAACTATGGCAACCAACAGATTAAAAGAACACTATAACAAAGAAGTCAAAGACAAGCTCCAGGCCGAGCTGAAAATCGACAATGTGATGGCTACGCCCCGTCTTTTGAAGGTCGTCATAAACGTCGGAGCAGGAGAAGCCGCGACAAATAAGAATGTACTTGATAAAATACAAGAGCAGATCGGCTGGATTTCCGGACAAAAGCCGGTAGTCACCAAAGCGCGTAAGTCGGTTGCCGCGTTTAAAATCCGTAAGGATTTGGCAATCGGCGTAAAGGTAACGCTTCGCGGAGAAAAGATGTATGTCTTTCTGGATAAGCTCATCGGCATCGTGATGCCGCGGATCCGTGATTTCCGCGGAATTTCGGAAAGCACCGTTGATCAGTCGGGAAACATGAACATCGGATTCAATGAGCAGACTATTTTCCCCGAAATCGAATTTGACAAAATAGATCGCATCCGTGGTTTGCAAGTCACCGTAGTGACAAACGCAAAAAACCGCGAACAAGGAAGAAAATTATTTGAAATGATAGGAGTTCCATTTAAAAAGTAACCTATGGCAAAAACATCGAGTGTAGTAAAGTTCCTTAAGCCGCAAAAATTTAATGTGCGGATGGTAAACCGTTGTGCATTGTGCGGCAGAAGCCGTGCATATATGCGCCGATTCGGTTTGTGCCGCATTTGTTTTAGAAAAAGAGCATTAGCCGGTGAAATTCCCGGAGTTAAAAAAGTTTCCTGGTAATTATGGCAAGATCACTGAAAAAAGGACCCTATATAGACCCACGGCTTATGGAGAAAGTCCAGAAGCAAAAAGACAAAGGCGATCATTTGCCAATTAAAACATGGGCACGACGCAGCCAAATCGCCCCCGAATTTGTCGGACACCGATTGGCAGTTCATAATGGTCACAAGCATATCGAGCTTTTAATTTCAGAATCCATGGTAGGTCATCGGTTAGGCGAATTCGTCTTAACACGCACCTTTAGAAGCCATGGAAAAGTTACCAAGAAAGTTGTTTCAGCCACATAACCTATGATGAACAATGGAGTTATCGATTTAATCGTCAGAATAAAAAACGGATATCAGGCACGCCGTGAGACCATCACGACGCCGTCGTCACGCTTTAAGCGCGAGGTCCTTAAAAAACTTGAAGCGTTGGGATATATCGAATCGTACGAAAAAGTCGACGACATCAACTATATCACCATTCATTTAAAGTACGAAAGCGGAACGCCAGCCCTAACCGGGGTGAAGTTGTACTCTAAGCCCGGGCGACGCTGGTATGTAGCGGCGCACGACCTGAAGCCTGTCTTGAGCGGTCTTGGCCACTCAATTTTGTCAACGTCAAAGGGTATTATGACTAATCGCGAAGCACGCACAGAACAAGTTGGCGGAGAGTTGTTATTTGATCTTTGGTAATCATATATGTCAAAAATAGGACAAACACCAGTTACGATTCCCCAAGGGGTTACGGTCGAGATACAAGACCGCAAGATTGATGTGTCTGGTAAGGGAGGAAAACTGTCTTACGAGATTCCATTACATATCGCTATAAAAAATGAAAACGGTGTTCTCACCTTTATCAGAAACAAAGAGGATAAAAAAACGCGTTCTATGCACGGCTTTTTCAGAAAGCTCATCTCAAATGCAGTGACCGGCGTTGACAAGCCATGGACCAAGAACCTCGAAATTGTTGGAACGGGTTTTAATGTGAAACTACAGGGCGACGAGTTCATTCTCAAATTGGGCTATTCACATCAGATCACGGTTAA
>JACOTV010000109.1 GCA_016178125.1 Candidatus Microgenomates bacterium
GCAATGAGGTATTCTTGTAAGTTTGCGTAGAGCTGCAGATCTTGCTGGTTCTCAGGAAGCATTCGATCGATCAGAAAAAGCGCCAAATAGAGGTGTTTCATTTTGGTCTCATCGCTCTTAATCTTCGAGAATGCGCTTACCAGTTTTGTGTCTTGTAAATAGTAGCGGTCATGGCGTTTTTGCGCAATGATTTCGATTAAATTTCCGGTCTGAATATGGGGTTGCCGTTTCGAGGTTATTTTCTTGATCCCTTTTGCGATAAGCGACATCTTGCCTGATTCTTCGGTGAAGAGCGAGAGGAATATATCCTGGCTGGGAAGATTTTTCTTACGGAGAACAAAGGCATTTGTCTTGAGTGATTGCTGCATGATCAGAGCGCATTCTTGAAGGTCTTGTCTGTGTCAAATGGACCCTTGTAAAGAGACTTTCCACCGACTATGACTTCAAGTGATTGCTTGTCTTTTTCTATGCCCGGCTGTTTCTGAATCATATAGGTGTACTTTGATGATTTTATGGTGTCGGGGAGGGTATAGGTGGCGACTACTTTTGCACTACCCATAGGGTTAATGACGAGGAAGTTCTCGTAGACCGTTTTTCCGAGATCATCATATGTCTTAGTTTGGCGTGCGGCTCCGGTGAGTGACGTAAGTGTTGAGCCTTTTGGCACAAAGAATCGGATCCAGTTGCGAAGTGGTGCGTTTAAGCATAGATTTCCATGTTCAAGGTTACAGTCAGACTGTGGATAGGGATTTTTAAAGGTGATCGTGACCTCTTTTTCGATACGGCCATTCTTGCTTGTGGTTTTGGTAGTCACCGCTTCTTGAACAAAAAGGTTTGACTTAGCGCCAGCAAAGTTCACATTAGATATATGGAGGTAGTCGCCGTCGTAGGGCCGTATGCGTCCGGCAAATCCCACGCCTTCTGCTGCCGCCTGAATTTGGGGGTCCTTGAAGTTTAGCAAGATATGCTTTTCCTGGAGGTTGCCATACATGGTTTGCGCGAGGATTCCCCAGTATTTTGAAGGCGAGAATCCGAGTGCTTTATTAAACAGCTGGAACATGAGATCGCCCAAAATACCTTTACGATTTTCTTTAATGTAGTTTACCGGTCGATCGACGAGGTCAAAGAGGGTATAGATTACCTGTGGACAATCGCAGCGTGCGTCTTCGTTTGCCGAAAAGCGTACGCCATCGACTTCGGTATCGCCATAGATTTTGAGCATGTCGACCAAGATTTTTGAGTCAAGCATAATGACGCCGTCATACTGTACTTTGACATTGCTTTTTTCGTAGAGGCCTTCAAAGAGTTTGAGCGACGTGGGGAGGTCGGGGGACAAGTTACTGTCGCGAATATAGAACTGGCTGACTCCCTTGTGGTACGTAAGGATTTCTTGGGGGGCCGGCGGATGATTTGCAATCGAACCGTCGAGCGAATAGATGTCTGAGGAGTTCTCGATTTTCATCTTACCGTCTTTTATACGGAAGAATGCGTATGACGTAAGGAATCCGCCGGTTGCGCGGAGCTCGTTGTTGTTTTGAAACAATATGAGGTATGTTTGTTCTTTATCCTTACCCATGATTTTGGGAAGGTTCTTGATAAGTGGTTTTGCGTCAACAAAGAGTGATGCGACGCCTGCAAACTGCTCTTTAATATTGGCAACTTGTGCGCGAACTGGCGTTTTTCCGAACTTTTCAGGGTAGCGGTTGGGATCGATTTTGTTAATACGGATTTCTGCTTGATTGATGTTTGCCGAGATACTGTCGAGGCGCCCAAGTATTTTGTCGAGGGTTAAGACGGCGGTTTGGAGGCGGTCTTCGCCGGACTTCTCTGAAAATGAACTCTTACCTTTTGAAAACCCTATGAGGTCGGCATATGGGGCGACGGCGGTTATGCCTTCTTGTCCGGCGGCTATAGTATAACGGCCCGCCTCTATACCATTTTTATAGTCTGCGACATAGGGAACAAAGCTAAGCCAATAGATGTTCTTAGAATCTTTTTCGAGTTTGGCGTAGGTCGTTGAGAATTCTTTGAACTTGCTCTCAACAGCATCGAGGTCGTTTGCGGCGAAGGTAGACTTTAGTTCTTTAGCTTTGGCGCTTACTGATTTTAGGTCTGATTTGATAGCTTGTGCCGGACGTATGATGAACAGATACGAGAAGACGATCGCAAATGCGACAAATCCGCCGATTACTTTAAGGCGTTTATTGCGTTCCCGGTTGTTTTTTACTGCTTTTTTACGTTTCATAGGTTCCTGTGTTTTGCCATCGCCACGACCCCAATTTATATCATATTGAGAATCGCCCTCCAAATTCTTGATTACACCGCTCCTTTTCCCGTCACCATTATCCACGGGGTTTTGAAGATTATTTTGAGATCGTTCCATAATGAAATTGTATCCACATAGTATGCATCAAGAGCTATGCGTTTGTCAAAGTTAATTTCGCTTCGTCCGGACACTTGCCACAACCCGGTTATGCCTGGCTTAACACTCAGCACTTTGTTCACAAATTGCTTCGTATGAGGGTATTTTTTTTGCTGTTCGTTGAGTTCGTCGATATAATATGCCCGAGGTCCAACGACACTCATATCGCCGGTCAGAACGTTGAGGAATTGGGGGATTTCGTCGAACGAGTGCTTGCGGATGAATTTGCCTACCGGGGTAATGCGCGGGTCGTGTACGAGCTTGTAGCTAGACTGTTTATATTCCTTGTACAATTCGGCGAATTGAGGATCGGTGTGAAGGAGTTGATGTGCATTATCGATCATTGAGCGGAACTTATATATCTTAAATCGCCGACCGTTTTGCCCGACGCGTTCGGGAACGTCGGCAAAAATGGGACCCGGTGAGGTGAGTTTAATGGCGATTGCGGTTGCCGCGAAAATGGGGAGAAATGCGATGAATAGTACGAAAGCAAGAATGAGGTCGAGGATGCGTTTGAGAGTTCTATCGTACCCGCTCCCGAATAGTATGTTCATCAGCTTCTATTATGTCAGATTTTCGTTTTCAGTGCCCTGGAAGTTTTCGACAAGTGTTTTGATTTTGCCGACCGATGTTTTGCGGGCGACTAAAAGGACGTCTCCGGTATTTACGACGAGGAGATTGTCAAGATCGATACCAACTATGAGTTTATCGCTTTCGTAGTTGTATACGAGGTTGTCGACCGATTCCTCAAGCATTACGCGACCGTTGGTGACATTGTCTTCGCGTTTTTGTTCGAGCGCTTCTTTAAGTGCCTCCCAAGCGCCGATGTCGCTCCACCCAATATCTTCGCAGATTACATAGGCGCTTTCTTTGGGGAGCTGCTCAAGAAGCGCGTTATCGAAGTTAATAACCGGCATTTTTTCGTATTCTTTTTTCAGAACGTCGAGGTATTCGGGGGTGCCGTAAGCGTCGCATATTGTGGTAGATATTTGTGAAATGTCGGGTACGAATCGTTTAAAGAGACTCATAAGAAACGCGGGAGTTGCGACAAAATAACCCAGGTTCCAGCAATATTTTTGATGATTCGCAAAGTAATCGTCGGCGACCTCTTTACTCGGTTTATATTTAAATCCTTCAAAACTATGAAGTTGTATGTGATTTTCGGTCTTAAGTGCTTTTCCAAAATGGATCCAACCTAAATTATCTGATGCAAACCGGGCTTTTTGACCTATGAAGATCATTTTGTTCTCTTCTTGTTTTACCGTGTTGCCTGCTGCCATGAGAATGTCCTTGAACTTCTTTACATGGCGGACCAAATGATCGCTCCAGAGTATCACGACGGGTTCATTATTCCCTGATTGTTTGGCTATATAGGATACGGCGTAAGCAACTGCTGGGCCGACGTCACGTTTGACCGGTTCACCGATGATATTATCACGAGGAATAAACGGCAATTGTGCATGAACCATGTCTATATATGCAAGGCCTGTTGAGATGTAGATGTCTTCGGGCTTGAATTCAGGGAGGAGGCGTTCGACGGTAAGCTGCAGCGTCGACTTTTCGCCGATTACTTTTTCAAACTGCTTTGGTGATTTCTTTCGCGACATCGGCCATAATCTGGTCCCGACTCCGCCTGCGAAAATAATTGCTCTCATGTGTCGATTGCGTTGTGAAACGCTTTTATGAATTTTTGCTTTTCAAACCGTTTAACTTGTTCCAATCCGCTTTTTCGCGATAGCGATTTAATATTGTATTCTATCTTCTCAAATCTTGCAATCGCATTGTACAAGTCAGCAGGCGTCTGATTTTCGAAGAAAATGCCGGTTTTACCCTCGATTATCGTCTCGGCGACCCCCGATTGGCGGTACGAAATAACCGGCGTTCCTACATATTGTGCTTCGATTGCAGTGTAGCCAAATTCTTCCTCTTGTGGCATGATAAGTGCGCGGGCTTTTTCGTAATACTCGACGAGTTTTTGATCACTGATATTTGATATAAAAACTATGTTTTCATGTGCTTGCCGCTTAAGCAAAAACTCCTGCGACCCGCTTCCTACGATAATGAGGGGATAATGTAGTTTGTTAAAGACATTTATCAACAAATCTATGCGTTTATATGGCTCAAGCCGGCCAACAAATAAATAGTATCCGACATCGTGAATGGGTAAATCGCGGTCTGCGTTATCGGTACGGAGCGTATCCCAGCGGGAAAGATCGAACGGGGGGTATATAACTGGCGCGTCGCGCCGATAATATGTTGCGGCGCGACGCGCCACCAACTCAGAAATCGCAATCAGCTTGTTGGGCCGTTGTGCTGCAATAAAGTCCCATTTTCTTAATTTGGTAATCGTAGGTTGTACCAAAAATCTGAGCCATGGATTCACATAATCTGCAGTCTGCCCCCATACATACCGCGTGGGGGTAAGCAAGTAACAAACGTGTTTTGTCTCAGGTTTGGTAAGCACACCCTTTGCGAATGATGATGTTACTGAAATTACCAAGTCATACCCGGTAAAATCAAACGACTCAAACGCATATTTATAAAACGGAAGCGAAATAATGCGACTTGCGCGGGCCCCTGGTGGAAATTTCTGGATAAATGATGTTTTGATTTTTAAGTGCTTGGCCCACGGAGTGGTATCGGGATTGTAGTACGAGGTATAAAAATCGGCATCGGGGAACATTTCGGCAAATACCGGCAGTACGCGCTCCACGCCACCTGATTTATCGATCCAATCATATACAACTGCGGTTTTCATAATAGTATTCTTACTCTTGCAGACAATATATTAGTATAAAATACCATGCATATGTTTAACGTGAATTGGGTCGATATTGGATTTGCCGCTATTCTCATTTACTTCATACTCTCAAGTCATGGATTTATTCAGGTAGTTATTGAATTTCTTACGCTGTTTGTTTCGATGACTGCGGCATTTACCTTTTATAGCGAAGCGGGAAAACTGGTCGAATCCTTGACCCGACTTCCTGCAGGCATTTCACAGGCAGCGGGATTTTTTTTAGTGTGGTTTATTTTTGAAACCGTCTTGTCATTGATTTTGCGATTTACGCTGTTTCCGCTTCTTCGGCCGTTTCTTGTAAATAAAGTAAATAAATGGTTAGGCTACGCAGCAGGTGCGTTTCAGGGAATGTTATTTTTTCTGTTTATTGTGAGTCTTGTCTTTGCACTTCCTGTGCGGGGTAATGTAAAGCAGGCCGTCTTAGATAGTAAAACGGGCCCGTTTTTTGTAAGCAGTGCTCAGCAATTCCAGGGGGCAATCAAGGGGGTCTTAGGAAACGCACTCATGGACTCCCTAAACTTCATGACCGTGAAGCCAGAGTCGGGCGCACAAGTAGATCTTAAGTTTAAAGCCGATGGAAAAAACCTCACGGTTGATTCGCAGTCTGAGACGGTTATGCTCAACCTGGTTAACAAAGAGCGCACCAGTCGTGGTCTTAACCCACTCCTCTTTGATGGACAGATGCAAAAAGTAGCACGTGCATATGCTCAAGAGATGCTTATACACGGGTTTTTCTCGCATACCTCGGCAGTTGACGGTACAACCCCGGCAGACCGCGTCACACGCGCGGGGATCGATTATATGGTGGTTGGCGAAAACCTGGCCTATGCTCCCGATGTATACATAGCTCACACGGGTCTTATGAATTCGCCGGGGCATAAAGCCAATATCTTATCATCAGATTACGGTCGTGTAGGGATCGGAATCATCGATGCAGGAATCTACGGCCGGATGTTCGTTCAAGAGTTTAAGGATTAAAATAACCCAATTTGGTCCTTCGTGGAGACTTCTTTCTTCTTCTTCGGCTCTGTTTTTTTCTCCGCAGCTTTGGGAAGGTTAAGGGGGAGTTCAAAGAGTCGCTGGCGGAGTGTCTTCATTTCATACTGGGCAAGTTTGTCATCGAGCTTTTGGGGGAATCCGGTGAAACGCGCTTCTTCTAAATCAACGGGTATGTCAACATCGCGGCGAATGGTTGCTATATCGTGTGAGGTACGTATAGTGTCAACATGCGACTCGATGATCGTACGAACAGTGGGTTTTTCGATCTGGTCGGTATGTTTCAACATGTTCTCGACGCTTCCGAATTGTTCCAATAGTTTAATCGCCGTTTTTGGCCCGATCCCCTTGGCGCCAAAATAATTATCCGAGGGGTCCCCCATAAGCGCCTTCAGCTCGGGGATCATCTTTGGCATAACGCCAAGGCGTTCTTTGACCGCGGGCTCATCGTAGAGCTTTATTTTACTGACGCCGGTTTGGGGAGAAAGAACAAAGGTTTTATGATTTACGAGCTGCATGATATCTTTGTCGCCCGTGAGAATTAGTACGCGCATCCCTGCGTCATTTGCACGTTTAGATATCGTTCCGATCACATCGTCGGCTTCGTAGCCGTCAAGCTGCCGACGACAAATCCCCGCGTCGTCTAAGAGTTCATGGAGAATGGGAATCTGCGACTTAAAATCATCTTCCATGTGGGGGCGCTGAGCTTGGTATTGCTCGTTCAAATCTTGCCGAAACGTACGTGCTGGGGTATCAAATGCAATCGCCACATGGGTCGGTTGGAAGTCTTTAATAGCGCCATGTAGCATGCCAAAAAATCCATAGATCACATTGGTATATATGCCTGACTTTGTTTTGAAGGAGGGAAGTGCGTGATATGCGCGATGCATAAGGGCATTTCCGTCGACTAAGAGAAGGGTGTCCATTGAGTCATTATAGCGGGTTAGGCTTTTGCTTTTTTGGGTTTTGTGACGTCGTTTACCAATCGCTTTATTTCTTGGGGCGATGGCTTTGCTGCTTTTTCGCCGACGATGGCTTCAAATTCCTCTTCGTCGAGGCTCTCTTTGGCCAGGAGTTCGGCGGCGACACTATCAAGAAGCGCGCGATTTTTGACGAGGGTTGCGCTTGCTAATGAGTAGGCTGTTTCAAGAATGGTTTTGACCTCTTGGTCAATTTTGGCGAGCATTTCTTGGGAAATTTGGTTCTCTTGCCACTGGGAGCGACCAAAATCGGTGATGTCGAAGGTTGGCCCATAATTAACAGGCCCCAAGCTACTCATACCGTAGTCGACAACCATTGCCTTTGCGACAGTTGTTGCCTGATCGAAGTCATTTGCTGCGCCGGTAGTGATTTCGTTAAAGACCGTTTCTTCGGCAGCACGGCCTCCCATCATAACGGCCAGGCGCTCAAGAAGATGTGACTTGGTTTCGTGGAGTACATCTGAGGCCGGGGGAATAAGGGTGAATCCCAATGCCATACCACGTGAAACGATAGAGATGCGGTGAACTGGATCGGTATGGGGCATAAGGTGCGACACGAGTGCGTGACCAGCTTCGTGATACGCGGTGAGCTTTTTATCGAATTCAGACTGAAGGCGCTTTTTTTCGGGGCCGAGTTTTACTTTGGTTGCAGCTTCCTCAACAGACGCCATGTCGATTTTGTCTTTTTCTTGGCGTGCTGTTGCTATTGCAGCCTCGTTAAGCATATTCTCGAGGTCTGCACCCGAAAACCCAACGGTTCGTTTTGCAACTTTATTCCAATCGACTGACGAGTCGAACGGCTTACCTTTTGAGTGAATTTGGAGAATTTCTTTGCGGCCCTCGACATCGGGATAATCAACGAGAATACGGCGATCGAAACGGCCTGCACGAAGAAGCGCAGGGTCCAATAAATCACCGCGGTTAGTTGCGGCAATTACGACGACTTGTTCGTTGGTGCCAAATCCATCCATTTCGACGAGAATCTGGTTAAGGGTCTGTTCGCGTTCGTCGTGTGAAGGCATAACACCCGTTGAGCGGGCGCGTCCGATTGCTTCGACTTCGTCGATAAAGATAATAGCGGGCGCACTTTTTTTGGCGGTCGCAAACAGGTCACGAACGCGGGCTGCACCTATTCCAACGAGCATTTCCATGAATTCTGAGCCGGCAATTGAAAAGAATGGTACTCCGGCTTCGCCTGCTACTGCCTTGGCTAGGAGTGTTTTACCGCACCCTGGGGGGCCGGACAAAATAACGCCTTTAGGCGTGCGTGCACCAAGTTTTTTATACTTATCCAGGTGGCGCAAAAAGTCGACGACTTCCTCGAGTTCCTTCTTGGCCTCGTTAACCCCGGCAACATTTGCAAAGGTGATTTTTGACATGTCTTTGTTAAATTTTTTGGCGCGTGACTGTCCGAACGAGAACACTGAATCTTGTGCACCGCGCGCCTGACGGAATAAGAATATAAAGAACGCAATCATGAGAACTGTTGGGATAAGATTGCTTAAAAATGAAACGATTCCTTCTGAACCCTGGGTATCTTTGACAACGACTTGTATGTTGTCGGTTTTTGCGCCGAAGTCTTTAAGAGTTGTAAGAAAACTTTGGCCGGTTTCTTTGTATGCGTAGGCGATGTTATTGTCTTTGTAGTATACGATGACACGATTATCGAGAATCTCGAGCTTTTTAACTTTGCCCTGTTTTACATCTTGAACAACGTTCGTAATAGGTTTTTCGGGGAGTGCTTTATTGATCTCCTTAGAAACCGATCGGAAGGTAAAGAATACAAAAAGTGCTGCGAAGATAATGATAAACACGGCGCGCATGTCGAAGTTGAACTTTATTTCGGTCATTTTCCGACCGTTATTTTTTGTGTTTTTAGTGAAGATGCCGTTTTTCTTATTAGTCGCCATAGGCACTCATTATAGCATTTTCTTGTTAAAATACACCATGGAGATCGCACAACAATTGCATCAAAAAGCACTAAATGTTTTAAAAAGCGGAGGGATCGTAGTATTCCCAACAGATACCGTCTATGGACTGCTTGTTGACGCAACAAATGAGTCTGCTGTCAAGAAGCTAATCGCCTTTAAAGAGCGTCCCAAGGGTAAGCCCATATCGGTTTTTGTACCGGGCTTTGAGTCAATCAGGGAGGTAGTTTCGTTAGACACATCCGATGTGAGTCGTATAAAAGAACTCCTTCCTGGTCCCTACACCGTGATTTTTCCTTCAAACCATACCGTATCCCGACTGCTCGAATCTGAGAATGGGACCTTGGGAATACGATTACCCCAGTATAAAGCGGTCAACGATCTGGTTAAGGAATTTGGCAAACCCGTCACCGCAACTTCGGCGAATCGATCAGGAAGACCATCGGTACATTCGATTAGCGCGCTTATGAATCAGTTGAGCGAAAAACAAAAGAGTATGATCAATTTAGTTGTCGACATAGGGAGCTTACCAGCAAATAAACCATCAACGGTAGTCGATATGACCTCAGATGACGTGAAAATTCTGCGTGCGGGGGATATGCCATTTTCGCTCAGCAAAACATATGTCAGTAATTCTGAGAACGAAACAAAACAAATAGCCCAAGGGATATTTAAGGATGTATCACATGAGCCGGGGATGACAGAAAAGCCGATCGTGTTTATTTTGCAAGGTGATCTTGGTGCGGGGAAGACGCAGTTTGTAAAGGGCATTGGGGAATCGCTTAGGATCGAAGAGCGGATTGTTTCACCGACATACGTTATATTAAACGAGTATGTGGTGAGAGAAGGTGCATATAAGCATCTCGTCCATATGGATTTGTATAACATAAAAGACGCCGAAGAATTCAAGCACCTCGGTATTGAGGCATACCTTAATGCGCCAAATGTGTTCTGTATTGAGTGGGGTGAAAAGAGTGCAGATGTGATAGATATCTTAAAAGAAAAAGCCCGCCTTATATATATACATATAAAGCATGTTGACGAAACACGTCGTGAAATGACTGTTCAATATTAGTAACAATCTATGAAAATACTTGCAATCGATACTTCGTGTGACGAAACAGCGGCAGCCGTGACTGAGGGGCGTCGCGTTATTTCAAATGTAATCTACTCGCAAATTCTCATTCACAAAGAATGGGGAGGAGTTGTCCCGAGCCTTGCGAAGCGTGCCCACGAGGAACGAATAGATTTTGTCGTGTCTGAGGCGCTCAGAAAAGCTCGGATCAAGACCCCCGACGCTATTGCGGTGACTCAGGGCCCGGGACTGGCGATTGCGC
>JACOTV010000122.1 GCA_016178125.1 Candidatus Microgenomates bacterium
CTCAAAACGAATAATTTTATTGCGTAGCTCGAGTGCTTCTTCGTAGCGTTCATCTTCAGACAACGCCTCAAGACGTTTGTAGAGGCCGGCTAGAACTTCGGTTGACTCTCCTTTCAACGTGCGAATAATTTGCTTAATATTTGCGCGGTACCGGCGTTTGTCCTCGGCGGCCTTTGATACGTTTGGACATGGCTCACACAGGCCGATTTTTGAATAAAAACACGGCAGTTTTCCTATTTTTTTTGAGGTACAAAACGGGAATACCCGTCGTATTTCTTTAAGAATTTCCCCTGCTATTTTTGTGGAAGAAAACGGGCCAAAGTATTTAGCGTGCTTATCGCTTTCACGACGCACGAGATATATTTTGGGGAAATCCTCCTTCACCGTGATTTTAATATATAGGTAGCTCTTATCATCACGCCAGCGCACGTTATATTTAGGGTGATGTGTTTGTATAAGCTGCGACTCCAATAGTAACGCACGTAGCTCTGAATCTGTCTGAATACATTCGATTTCGTCGGCGACGTCTACATATGCGGCTTCTTTCCTGTCTGACTTGGCGTTTTCTGCATGGGAAAGAAGCCGCACTTTAACATGCGTTGATTTACCTATATAAAGTGGCTTTCCCTTTAGTAAATAGAGGTAAACACCCGCAAAGCTGTCGAGCTTCTTTATATCTTCAATAGTATTGGGGATCTTTAGTGTCATAGCTCTATTATAGAGGCTGAGCACGGGAATTGGCCTACCGAGAAGACTGGTTATCGTTTCTTATGCAATCCAAAAAGCACCGCCATGACCAGTAATGATAGCGCCACCGCTGCGCTAATGCCGATGGTAACCGCTTGGGTGAACGGACTAATCCGTATAGTGCGGCTTATCCGCGACTGATTACCCGTCTGTACGGTAATTGATCCTTCGCGCTCGGTAGTCCCGGGCCGCAGAGCATAAGTAAAGGTGATTTTTTTCGAACCAAATGGTGGCAACTCGTCTATCGTAAGCGTTTTGGGTGAAATGCTAAACGCACTACTGCTGACTGTTATGGGAACGTCGTATGCAGTAACGTTGCCAGAATTGACAATCTCTACTGAACCCGAATTCGTTTGCTTGTCTGAGACTGCGGTCGCAACATTCATATTTTTGGCGGTTAGCACAATAGATTCCTCAGGGAGCGACGAAGCAATTTTTACGTCCACGTCCCGAGAGTCTTCGAGTTTATAGGTGCCAGCAGGTGGCGGATCCTCAGGGTCCTTTCCATGTATGGCAAATGTTATATGATCCAGATCAAATGAAGAAAAATAATCGATCCCCGACGTATTTTCCCAGGTTGGATCTACTTGTTCCCAAATTCCAGTTGACTCATCGTAATATTCGGGCCATGAATGTAATACATCACTTATTAACGAAAGCGGACGCAACCGCTCGTCCTGGGAAAATCCAAACCCTTCAATCTCATGCGAGTAAATATTGTTTTCGCGAGCGAGGGCAATAAATGTATCAGTGAACTCGACACACACTGCCTTGGTGGGATTTTTGAGCGCGGTGTCTGCACCGAGGCGATAGCTCTTATTGTTTTGCAGTCTTGCGTAATCGTAAGAAAGTGAGCCGACGACAGACTTAAATACTGATTCAGGGGTAGTCAGATGACTATATGACGCAGCATTACTAATGGTCCAGTATTTAGATTTATTAAGAAGGTATGACTTTTGTCGCGCGAAGCGGGCACGGGTCACCGACTTGACCGCTTCGCGCGGCTCACTAACAATTTGTGCAAACCCTTTAAATCGTATGTCTTTTTTATCCTTAGGATTCAGATCATATCGCGCCATATAATTGCCATCTTCGTCAACGCGCACATTAGTTGGTGGTGGTTCTATAGACTCCACAAATATCTGCTGATACAGCGTATCAGGCGGAAGGGCGATTTCAGTGTATACCGGAACCAATTTATCGTTTGAAAGATGGTACGAAAGATCAAGATTATAAAACTGTTGATCCCCGAAAACCGCGTAGATCGTTTTTACTTGTGGGTTGTCCCAAGAGATAACGTTATTTTCGATTCGCGAAGGCTTTGGCTTGGCAATCGATATCTTTCGATTGTTGGGGGGAAGGTGAATTCGAACGGCATAGTTCCCCGTACTTCGCCCGGCGATTGTTGGAAGCATCACTTCCCATACATTGCCGTTAACCTGAAACAGGTTGTCCTGAGTAAACTTAAGACTCAACGTATTGGTCGTACCCTTTCCGTTTTTAGGGTCATTGAATTTTGACTTAATAAGAATTGTGCCATCTTCGGTCTTTACCTCGGGGGTGATACTCCCTTGGTCATCAGAAGCCGCTATGTTATGTAGATTAAAACTTGCCGGAAACGAGAGTTGGTAGTTTGAGACGTATACGTCATCCTGGAGATTGGTTATTTTAGAGGTAAACTCGACGCTCGTGGTTATCGCATTCCCTTGTGAAGTAACATAGTAGTCAACGGTATAGTCTGTTTTGAACTCTTCTGCGGCTTGGACATGGAACACAAACACCAAAAAACATGCAAAGAAGATTACATGGCGCAACAATTTCATAGGAATAGTATCTCAAATAATGACGAAGCCGTGTGTGCTCGGCGCGCTTAAACATGCCCTTCTAAGTACTTGGCAGTGTATGAACGCTTTTCTTTGAGGATATCTTTGATTGGTCCCTGGTAGATTATTTCTCCGCCTCCTGATCCTCCGTCAGGACCCATGTCTACAATATACTGACAGTTTTTAATGACATCAATATTATGTTCGATTACCACGACAGTATTCCCCTTCTGCACGAGTTCGTTTAGTGCGTTTAGGAGTTTTTCAACATCGTAAAAATGAAGTCCCGTCGTTGGCTCATCGAGAATGTAAATAGTTCTCCCCGAGTCACGGCGCGAAAGCTCGCCTGCGAGTTTTATACGTTGTGCTTCTCCACCTGAGAAGGTCGGTGCGGCTTGACCGAGTTCGATGTACCCAAGCCCCACGCTTTGGAGGAAGATCAGCTTTTGATAAATGAAATGATGATTCTTAAAGAAATCGCATGCATCATCTATGGTCATTTTAAGAATTTCAAAAATATTCTTTCCCTTGTATTTCACGTCGAGCGTTTCTTTGTTATAGCGCTGTCCGTCACATACATCACACTTTACATATATGTCGGGCAGAAACTGCATCTCGATTTTAATGAGTCCTGCACCTTGGCATTTTTCACACCGACCTCCTTTTAAGTTAAACGAGAATCTGCCTTTTTTATATCCCTTTACTTTCGCATCTTGGGTGTTTGCAAATAGTTCACGAATATCATCGAAGAATCCAATATATGTTGCAGGATTTGATCGCGGCGTTCGCCCGATTGGTGATTGATCAACCAAGTACACGCGATCTAAATATTGAAATCCTTCAAGCATTTTAAAGTCACCCATCGTATCGGTGAAATACCCATCGAGATGATATTTAAGCGCTGGATAAAGTGTCTCACCAATGAGCGTGGACTTGCCAGAACCAGATACCCCGGTTATACAAATCAAGTTACCCATAGGGAGTCGCATCGTTACATTTTTGAGATTAAATTGTGTCGCGCCTTTTAAAATTATCTCGCCCTTTGATGTGTCGATTGCCCGTGGGGCGAGTCTGATCTGTTTTTTGCCCGAAATATATTGCCCGGTCAGCGATTTTTTGGACTTGAGCATCTCCTTGACTGTCCCGGTAAATGTTACATGCCCGCCATCTTTTCCGGCCTTGGGTCCCAATTCAGCAATAAAGTCAGCGGCTTCTATAGTTTCTTGATCATGTTCCACAATGACGAGGGTGTTGCCTAAATCTTTTAAGTCATGGAGAGTTTTAATAAGCGCCGACACGTCCTTAGGATGAAGACCGATCGATGGTTCATCTAGGACATATAAAACACCGGTTAAGCCGGTCCCAATTTGTGAAGCTAATCGGATACGCTGCAATTCGCCGCCTGACAAGGACTTTGCCGACCGCGAAATAGTCAGATAACCCAGACCTACGTTTGCCAAAAACGACAGACGCGTCGTGATTTCTTTAACGATTCCCTTTGCGATTTCGGTTTCATACGCATTCATTGCCTGAACCATTTTGTTCTGTACATAATCGTTAAATTCAATTACCGATTCTTCACCAAAGGTAGATATGTTCCGGCCGTCTATGGTGACCGCCAAAATTTCGCGCTTTAAGCGTTTTCCCTGACACGAAGTGCACGGTTCTTCTCGAACATACCGATCTTTATCGAAGCTTTCGTTTGCGTTTTCATTCTCGAAAAATCTGCGGTGCAGTTCTCCGACTATACCGTCGAATTTCTCATAAATTTGTGTGGGTCGGCCTTGGCGGTTGGTGCCGTGCACCGTATACATTTTCTTTGTGCCATAGAGTAATTTTTTGAGCTCGTCTTCGTCGAA
>JACOTV010000129.1 GCA_016178125.1 Candidatus Microgenomates bacterium
TTAGTATCGAACTTGTTCATAGGGTATGGCTCGTCTTCGCCTTCACAGAGTGCGGGGCAGCCGGTGTACGGCACACCTTCCCGACCTGCGCCACAATTATGGTTTCCTCCACCGTTGTAACGAGAGAGTGCTTTTATAATATTTTCAATCGTGTTTAAGTTCCCGTCGACTTTTCCCTTGAGTAAGTTACCGCCATAAATGGCTGTATTTAAGAGAGTATCAAACATACAACCGCCTTCGGGGCGCACGATAGGTTTCCCGGGTCCGACGTCGTCGGTTGAACAACCAATGCCCGCGACTACGTCGGGTTCATTGTCTCCTAATCCGCGTCCACTCACTACAGAATTGCGAGGTCCACACGACCCTTCGCGGTAATGGATTGCGGCGAGTATGTACCAGGGGACTCCGGTTGCTTGTTCGGCATCCAGATACACCTGCTTATTATTAAGACAGGTCGCTATTATTGCATACACCTCGGATTCGGGGGGAACTACCGCACCCCCTAGATCCATGCCGGCGCCGCCTGTGCCACCGGTGCCCCCAACTCCTGTACCGTTTGCCGTTGGAAGATCAATCTGTGTGAAGGTTTTAATTATATTGGGGAGTACATTCATGAATCGCGAATCTTCTTCGTCTGCAGGGGCGGCAGCAGTTGTCCCGAGTACTTTTTTTGCGCCCGTGCCTATGTTCTCTGCCTTATACAATGCAAGATCCACATGTTCGTTTACCGTTTCAAATTTTCCGTACGATGCATCACCATATACCTTGTCGAGATTATAGAGCGAGAGGTACAATCTGATCGCGCTGTCGGCATTCTTGTCTTTTTTGTTTACATATATCTTGTTGGTGATCGTGGAGTACGCCATTTCATATGAATTCATGCGTCGAGGATAAGCCGACAATTGGTCCGCCAGTTTATGAAATCCTTTCACCTGATCGGCAGAAAGGAGTTTTGCTTTGTGATGGTTTGGGGGGGGCGAAGATTCGCTGGGAGAAGTAGAAGTTATGAGGCTTTGTATATGGACTCGTTGCGAAGGCAGCGGGCGAAGAAGTACGACAAGGAGCGTCATTATTGCAATCGTTGCGACGCCGATTCCTATGAAGGCAGTCGACTTATTCATATAGTAATAATACTCAATTTTATATATAACACACGCGCTATTTTTGAATCCTACTGGTTATTTCACTAAACTGACGCTCAAACGCATAGCGCGCAAATTCGACATTACTGCGGGTTATGACAAATAATCGATAGCGATCGTTGTTAATATACATATTGTATAAGACAGGGTCTGAGAAGAAATCCTTGAGCGCGGGTTCGGCGCCCCCAGACCGCTTTCTGATGAAAAATAAATTCAATATCGGCGAGTAGGTTACCTCAAAGTCTCCGCCGCGATAGGGGTGAAGAATGAGGTTGGCGCTAATTGAGGACACTGCTTCGGTTTCAATAGGCGACAACTCAGCGCGTTTATTGAGGATCTCTTGAAGTTCACCTTGAACCTCGACGGGTTTAAGCGTGGGGAATATGTCCTCGTGTTGCGATTGGCTGTTGGGAACGGCGGTTGGATACACAGTTGGTGTATACCCGGGGAGCGAACTTAAATACCGGGTGATATTTAATAAGAGCATAATAAGCATGAGTACTCCAAAAGTAATGAGTACGATTTGTTTAACCCGATCGTTTGATAGATCCATATGTTTTTATACCAACCATTGACAACGACTTAATTTTCATCCAAAATGACTTTATGGCGTTTTTTAATTTTAAGAAGAAAGACCAGGAAAAAGCAACCGATACGGCCGCGCCAGCGGTTACTGCACAGCCTCAATTTTACGACCCTGCAACAGCCCCTGCACAGCCAGCACCTGTTGAGACCGTCACCACAACCGTAACCCAACAGTCAATGCCCGGCGCAGCTCCAACAGCCGTTGGCGCTTCGTATTCGTCGGGGACAAGCGGTATGCAGCAAGGAGCACCTTCTCAGGATCCTCAGCAACCGTGGGTTGTTCATCCTCCCGATGCTCCGGGAGCTGCTCCTTCGCAGCAAGTTGGTGCGTCGGTTTCACAATCGTCATCGAGTGCGGCAGATGGTATGGGGCAAACAAGCCAGCAAGTAAGCGTCACAAAAACAACTCAAGGTGCGCCAATGGCTGCGAACCAACCGGCAACAGGGGCTGCAAAGCCAGCCGACGGTACCCAGGTCCCTCCTATTTCTAGTAAACCTCCTTCTAAACAAGAAGAACTCGATCTCATGACGCACCTTACTCAGCGTTCAAACCGTGTGTTTATGCTCGGCTCTGGAAAGGCAAAAGAGCTGCACAATTCATTTGTCGACAGTGAACACGTTCTATATGGGCTCCTATCAGATAGCGAAATTTACAAAGTCCTTACTGATCTTAAAATTCAACCTTCTGTGGTTGAGGCCGAGCTGAATAAGGTATACAAAAAAGAGAATGCGACCTCGAACCCCCAGTTGTCCCCCCGCGTAAAACGGATCATCGATCTTTCGCTGGTGGTTGCACGCCAAATGGGATTTGAGTTTATTTCGCCAGAACATATTCTTGTGTCTCTTGTTGAAGAAGGCGAAGGGCTTGGCGCGCAGGTTCTTAAAAAGCTTGGTCTAAAAAAAGAAGACCTCAATAAAAAAGTAACCGGCAAAAAAGGTAAATTAGGCGAAGAAGCAAAGAGCGATCACAAGAGCGCCTTAGCCGAGTTCACCATTAACCTCACCGAGAAAGCGCAAAAAGGACTCCTTGACCCCGTTGTTGAACGCTCCGAAGTTATTGAACGGGTGATTCATATTCTTTCGCGCCGTACCAAAAATAATCCTGCGCTAACCGGCGAAGCGGGTGTTGGTAAAACAGCCGTAGTCGAGGGTCTTGCCCAAGCGATCGTTACGCGTAAAGTTCCCGAGTCACTCTTTAACAAGCAAATTCTCGAACTTGATCTTATGGCAATGCTTGCCGGTGCTTCACACCGCGGCGAATTTGAGGAGCGCATGAAAAATCTCATTGAAGAAGTAAAAAACAGCAATAACACCATCATCCTTTTTATCGATGAGATTCACAATATCGTTGGAGCAGGTGGAGGCGGCGATGGTGCGATGGATGCCTCTAACTTCTTAAAGCCGGCCTTGGCCCGCGGTGAGTTGCAGCTTATTGGCGCAACAACCCTTACCGAGTACCGCAAATATATCGAAAAAGACCCTGCACTTGAACGCCGATTCCAGCCAGTGTTGGTTCCTGAACCAACTGAAGAAGCCGCAATCAAAATGCTTAAGGCGATTAAAGGTAAATACGAAGCATTCCACCGCGTCAAAATCACTGACGAAGCAATCGAAGCTGCCGTTAAGTTGTCAAAGCGTTACGTTGGTGACCGATTCCTTCCCGACAAAGGCGTCGACCTGATCGACGAAGCAGCATCTGCCGTACGCCTTCCCATGATCTCGCTTCCTGAGGAAATCATGTCGCTTGAGGAACGTATTAAACAGCTTCAGCAAGAAAAGGTCGAGGTAGGGAAAGCCGAAGACAAAGTTCACGAGCGTATCCTCGGCTCAAAAATTGAGGAGATTCAAGAGCAGCTGAGAATCAAGCAGCAAGAATACGAAATCAAAAAAGGCCAAACCACAACCGAAGTGAAACCCGAAATCATCAAAGATATCGTCGGTCGTTGGACCGGAATTCCCGTTTCGCGAATCAGTGAGTCCGAAGTCGCAAAGTTGGCACATCTAGAAGATATCATTCATGAGCGCATGATCGACCAAGAAGAAGCCGTTGGCGTCGTTTCACAGGCAATCCGTCGTGGACGTGCCGGTCTTAAATCAACGCATCGTCCGATCGGAAGCTTTATTTTCTTGGGCCCAACGGGCGTCGGTAAAACCGAACTTGCAAAAACAGTCGCCGAAATTCTCTTTGGCCAAGAAGAAGCCATGATCCGCCTCGACATGACCGAGTTCATGGAAAAGCACGAAGTCGCAAAACTCTTGGGCGCACCTCCGGGCTATGTGGGCTACGAAGAAGGTGGAAAACTAACCGAAGCCGTTCGCCGAAAACCCTATTCAGTGGTACTCTTTGATGAAATCGAAAAAGCACATCCTGATATTTTCAATATCATGCTCCAGATTCTCGATGATGGGCGTTTGACCGACAACAAAGGACACGTCATATCGTTTAAGAACACGGTGGTTATTTGTACGTCAAATATTGGATCAAAGACCATCCAGCAAGAGATGATCAATAACAAGAAGGCCGATCAAGACAACAACAAAGAATTCTTTAAAGCGATTAAAGAAAAGGTTATGGCCGAACTTCTCAAGTTCTTCCGTCCTGAGTTAGTCAACCGTTTCGACGAAGTTACGGTGTTTGAACCGCTTTCGTTTAAAGACGTATTGAAAGTCGTGAAACTCCAACTTAAGGCCCTCGTGAAGCTATTGGAAGAACAAGATATGGGAATGGTCTATTCAGATGCAGCTCTTGAGGAAATCGCCCGCGTAGGGTACGACCCGGTCTTTGGTGCACGTCCACTCCAGCGTACCATCCAAAAAGTCATAGAGAATCCTATTTCAACGCTTATCATCAAGGGCGACATGAAGGCCGGCGACGCCGTCAAGATCGACTTTAACGGTACCGACTTTGTGTTCGACGTCGGCCGTGGCCAACTTTTTGAAGAAGACGCAATGAAAAAGCTCTACCTCTGCGAAACCACCAACAGAACCTTTAAGACTATACTAGTGCCCAACTCGACGGTTGTTTCACCATACTGTGGTTCGACCAAAGTGAAACCCTTGTACGATGCTGAGGCAGAAAAAAAGGAAGCCGAGAAGAAAGCGGCAGACGCAGGTAAACCCACTGACGCAAAGCCCGATGACAAAAAAGATCCAAA
>JACOTV010000121.1 GCA_016178125.1 Candidatus Microgenomates bacterium
CTCCTGTCGATCCAAATGCACCCGTTACCCCAGGCGCCGATGCTATGGCGATCCCAGCGGCTGCCCCTGATCCACTCGCGGCTCAACAGCCGGCACAAATGTCCCCAGCAGTCGCCCCGGTGAACACGATGCCACCACAATCGCCACAAGATATACCTGGAAACGGAATGGTTATGCCTGAATTCCCCCAGACGCCCCCCTCCGCGCCCTCGCTTCCCCCAACAAACGGGCAAGGGAATACCATGCAGTTTGGCGGAGGCCAGCTTTCGGTAAACTAATATGCATCGCTTCCTCGCGCAGTCTATAAAAGTAGGCGACCAAGAAATCCAAGGACAACTAAAACTTCCCGGTGGAAAAGAAGTAACCCTGGGCAACATCATAAATGTGGTTTTGCCATTTGTAATCATGCTCTGTGGCATATTGCTGTTCTTTATTTTCATATGGGCCGGCTATGATTTCATGCTTTCACGAGGGGAACCTGGGAAAATCAAAGCAGCACGCGCCAAAATGACGTACGGAATCGTCGGATTTGTTCTGTTGGTACTTTCGTACTTCATCGTAAATCTGATTTCCTACATGTTTGGCGTAGGTGGCGGTTTATTTGGCAGGTAAATGGTGTACAATGACCTTCTTATGAGTATTTTCGGTAATGCTAACCAAGAGCGTCCCATCGTTTTATCAATCGGTGGAAGCCTGCTCGTGCCCGGTGGCGTAGATACCGAATTCCTCTCAAAGCTCAATACGTTTATCCGTAAACATGTGCGCGAAGGAAAGCGATTCTTTTTAGTGATCGGTGGTGGGCGCTTAGCGCGTACTTATCGTGACGCGGGGAAAGAGGTCGTTGGAAGCATGACCATGGACGATTTGGATTGGCTCGGTATACACGCAACTCGTCTGAACGCACACCTCGTGCGTACTATTTTTCAGGACATCGCTCACCCACGCATCATCGAAAATTACGACCACAAGCTCTCAGACGCCAAAGAATCGGTTGTCATTGGAGCCGGTTGGAAGCCGGGGTGGTCAACCGATTATTGCGCGGTTGTACTTGCGCATGAGTACGGCGGGAAGCTCTTGGTAAATATGTCAAATGTTGACTGGATTTACGACTGCGATCCCAAGAAGTTTAAGGACGCGAAAATACTCAAAGAGATAACCTGGGCAAAATTACCTGCAATCGTAGGAACCACTTGGACCCCTGGGTTAAACGCTCCCTTTGATCCTATCGCAGGCCAGCTTGCCGCCAAGCACGAACTTACGGTCATTGTCGCAAATGGTTCCAATTTCGCAAATCTTGAAAAGATTGTCACTGGTCAGGACGGCTTCGACGGCACCGTCATTCATCCATGATTCTTAAGCGCGTTGTCCTTCATCAGTTTCGTAATGTACTGCAGCAAACCGTCGATTTTAGTCCTCACTTGACAGTCGTGTTGGGCCCCAATAGTCGGGGAAAGACTAACCTTCTCGAGTCAATTTTTGTAATTACGAACGGTACGGGGTTTCGTGAAACCAAAGAAAGCGAGCTTCTGCATTTTGAACACACGCAAGGATCCATCGACGCATTGTTTCAACAAAACGATGACCAAATCCATGCGAAAGTCATGTTGGTCGTTCGGGGCGAAGCAATGACCAAAACCTACTTTATTAACAAAGCAAAACGAGGAGTGCGCGACTATTTGCGTGATCAAACGCGGTCGGTGCTTTTTGCGCCGCAACAGATTGAAATTCTAACTGGCGCACCCGACCTACGGCGTCAGTATTTTAACCGCTTAATAAGCGTGTATGACTTTGAGTATAAGAAGCGGCTCGACAACTATGAAAATGCGCTTCGACGCCGCAATAAACTCCTCGAAACAATTCACGACATGTTTAAATTAAAAGAAGAAATAGCCTTTTGGGACAATTATCTGGTCGAGCAAGCCGAGTACTTAACGAAAGTGCGCCAAGACTATATAGATTTTCTGAATAGTTCCCCTGAACTTGCTGGGAAGATGTTTTCGATCTCGTACGAAAAAAGTGAGATGACGCGCGCGCGCCTTGACGAAACGTTTGACCGCGAAATGCGCGCGCGCCGCACCCTTATTGGACCACAAAAAGACGATTTTATCATTTCGCTAAACAGTAAAAACGTACATAAATTTGGATCCCGGAGTGAACAACGCCTTGCCATTTTATGGCTAAAAATGGCCGAAATCCGTCATTCTCGCGATAAATCGGGGCATGTGCCGATATTACTTCTTGATGATATTTTCTCGGAGTTTGACGAAGTAAATAAAAAGTTAGTCCTCGACTTGGTTAAGGATTATCAGACGATTGCGACCACGACCGAGAAGGAAATTCTCGACTATCTCCCTGAAGTTGAAAAGACCGTTGTTGCTGTATAGCTATTTAACCGTAGAAAGCCGGAGCGACATCTGGGAAGCGTCAAAAAGCGACTGGTATTTGCTCCACGTAGCGTCGAGTGTTGTGCCGGTTACAATGTAAGCATTGTTGTTGTTTAGTGCGATAAGCTGCGCGATATGCAGCTCACGGTTATCGTTTAGAAAAGTGGCTTCAATAATATGTCCCCGAACACCTCCCACAGAAATCGGTCGGTCAATAACTTCTTTATAGTTAGTCAGCGTCGATAGCTGCGTCTTTTTGGTAATGGCAATAAACTGATCAAGTGAAACCCCATTTGCGACCTGTGTCGCAACATTGAGATTTGCTTTAAAGGGCCCTGTTGCGTCTGAATCGGGTTTTGGGTTAATAAAACTGACGTGAATCGTCGGAATTTTACGATCTATGATCCAATCTGCTGGTGGATTGATTTTGAACCCCGCAAACATTCCATCGTAGGGGGCCGTGCTGAGGCCTGCTGAATCTTGAGAAGGTGTATCATGGTTACGTTGTGTCACTTCGCTCGACTTGTGAGTCGACAGTACCAAAGCCGCAATCAGAAGTACAATGGCGAAGGCTACTAATCCCAACAACATACCGTATGTGGCGTGTTTCTTATTATGGTGCGCGTGATGAGGAGTGGGCTTGTCCATCTATTCATGGTACATGAATCAGATCCGTTATTCTTCCCAGATTGCGACGATTTCGGCGCGCTTGTCTTCGGTCACGGTCTTTCCAAGCTCTACGATGTAGCCGTTGAGGATCTGCATAATTTCTTCGACAAACATATCTTTTGTTTTGTCGTCGATCGCCGCAGTTAGGTCAGAATCGGCAACGGTATCCATCGCATTAATCTGTTCGACGAGTTCGGGGTTACGCTCGGCAGTCCGTGACCCAGCAAGGGTAATGACGCCGTCAATAAGTGCAGACATCATGGTCTTTTTGGTATCCTCGGGGATTGCGAGAAGATCAAAAATACGGCTCAGTTTTGGAAGCGCTTTTTGAAAGTCATTCATATATTTATGACGGTCTCAGATTGATTCGGCATGCTTTTTGAAGTTGTTGAGGATCGCCTGCCACCCACCTCGCTGCATTTCCACGGAATTCTCGTTTTCCATGTCAAAAGTTGTACTTATGTCTGTCGTGTCGCCGTTTTGTTTGAATGTCGTACTCACTTTTCGTGCATCTTCGCCGTCCATTGTGTACTCGATGAGTTCGTGCTCTCTTATTGCTGTGTACGTGCCTGTCAGATCAAACATAGCGCTTTTGTCTTTGGCTGCCATTGTAGTTTTGAATCTTCCTCCAACCTTTAAATCGTTTTCGGCAGCAGGTGCTTCCCAGTCATCAGAGGCAAATGCCCACTGCACAATGTGCTCGGGTTTATTCCATGCTTCCCAGACTTTAGCAATAGGAGCGTGAACTGTGGCTGAGACGGTGATTGTTTTTGCCATGTGTTGATTATACTAAATTGCGGGGTGTCTGGGACAATATTGGAACTTATTTCACTAGCGTATTGGGGGTTATTAATTGTCCTGAAGCCTCAATAGTTGGGCCTCCGTCTGCGTAATAAGCTTTAGCTTGTGAATATGTAGAGGGGAAATAGGGTTCTAGTTCGGGAGGGACCGGGCCTATACGCTCCCAGCCCCTTATATTTTTGTCTGCTACTTTCCATAGATCATCAGCGCGAGCGGACGAGTCTTGGGACAATCTGTCAAAAAAAGCTTTTCTGTAATCCTTGAGTCCACCGCCCACGTCGAGCATGAAAAAATGGGCATTGCGGAAGGACCACTTTATATCAGGCCTGCGGAGTTTTTCTTCATCAGTTATTTCCTGATGTCTTGCCAGCGAATCATACATTGAAGTATCCCCTTTAGCACTAATAAAGTTTACGTACATTGCCACGTGCGGCATACGTGGACCCAAAAGTTGTGAGAGTTTCGCTTGCGCCTTTTGAACAATGAATTTTTCTATTCCTATCTGAGTGAGGAATTGTTCCCGCTGTTCGTCAGTCATTCCTTCAGTGTTATACTGGGTGTTCCCTTGGACATCTTGCATGATCCCCAGAAATTCAGGAGTGTGTGTTATGTCGTCTTGAGTCTCCTTTAATTTGTCAGCGTCTACAAAAAGCGACGTATCAATATCGCTGTCTGCGTCATTATTTTTATCTATTTTCTTTCCCTTAGATA
>JACOTV010000054.1 GCA_016178125.1 Candidatus Microgenomates bacterium
GAAAAAGCAATGTATATAAGAATACTTACGATCTTCATGACTGTCGGCCATACCTTTACTTTTGTTTCAAATCTCAGTCGCTGACCGACAATGAGTCCCACGCCAAGCATTGCAGCCACAAACAAGACAAGGAAGTACGTGATGTTACTCGTTAATTTCCACACGTTTTTTAGGACCGGGCTATCGTCAAGTGAGCGTGTTGAGAGGGTCCAATAAATAAACTGGCGGGCGCGTTCGTCGGCTTTTCCCTGGTCGGTGATTTTAGGATCCTCGACCCAATAGTGATTGCTGGTCGGGTGCGCGGCGAATTCGTTGATGTCAGTAACGCACGCTTCGCCGCGCGCTTCGTATACCGGTACCAAATCAATAGGGCACCCCGCACGGTTTGCACATGGTTGGGGTGTTATGTCGATCCTTATAGATTCTTGCGCGAAGGCGACCGGGATGCGCAAAAAGAACACTACAATGGCAATGACGAGAAATTTTCTCACTACTAATGAATATATACGATCTGCTTACACTTGACAATAGACATATTCACGTTGCATTATGTATGTAACTATGAAAAAAATTAGGTCCATTCTATATCCTCTTTTGTTCGTTGTTATTTCTTTCTTTTTCGTTCAGATTGCGTCTGCACAAACTACTACTCCTAATAGCGGAGCGGGTGAAAGTCAGCGCTGGGTATGCCTTGATGCACAGTGGTGCGCCGACGGAACCGCTCAGTGCCGAAGCACCGGGCTTGACGTTCATACAGTGAAATTGTCAGCTAAACCCGATTTTAAGCCGCTTTCTAATATAAATACTTATGTCGTCGAATGCGTATCCGACGGTACCACTGAAATGTGTACATCGGGTGTTCCCGCAGTTGACATGAAGATTTATGGCGCCGACAACTCGGCAAAGCTTGCACAGCTGGTCAACTATAAATTCCTCAGAATGGTATTGTCCTCAGACGGTGTAACACCTGCAACCAATCCCACAATGAGTAATGCGGCGGGCGACATTGGTCCCTTTGAATGGGAAAGCGAAACGCCCCATAGCCAGGCACGCAAATTCCTCGCCGTAAACTTCTTCAATGGTATTTTTGCTGACCCAGGATCAAGCAGTGGCCAACAGCAAGGTACCCTTGACTTTGAAACGAGCGCCAAAGACTGTGAAGCATTCAACTGGGATCCCTACGGTCGCGTTTTTGACAGCAAAACACTAGAGCCCTTGAAAGGAGTAACCGTATCGCTTTCAAAGTTGCGTGATCAAGGAGCATACTCATTGCTTCAGCCAAGTGAAATTCTGGGGGGAGCATTGATCAATCCACAAATCACCAAGGCCGATGGAAACTTTTCATTCGTCGTCCCCGATGCAACGTATCACCTAACGCCGTCTGTTTCTGGGTATCGATTCCCCGTAGATTCACTTTCTGCGATGAATCCAGATTATTCCAAGGTATATAAAGACATATACCCGGCAGCCAATGGGATGGATATTTTGCAGCGCGGCGCAATAGTTCACCGCGATATCCCGATGGAAGCGATTGGAACACCTCAGAACAATCCTCCCGAAATGATGGAGTATTTCACACAGCTTGATAAGCTCTCAAATAGTTACATCATTGAAGGACGCGTATCGCATCCGTTTACCACTGTCAATATTTGGACTCAGAAGGCTGCGGCAAACGGACAGATCACGCCTCATTATCGCAAGATCGTCTCGGCAAATGCCGACAAGACCGGGTACTTCAAGATGGTCGTTAACCAAAAAGATTTTGAAGATACCGAAATGATTGGTGAGGCAGAGTTAATAAAGAGCAGTGCTGCCGCGATGCAAAAACCTGCTGTACAGTCGCTTCTTCAGAAGGTAATCGGTATTTTTGTACCGAGCGTCTCGGCACAAGTACGATCGAATCCAACCGTTAAACTGAATCCAATTCCCAACTACATAGAAGGAGTTGCATACAGTGCTGCGGGCCAACCGATTCCCAACGCGTCAGTAAGCGTATATCTCACGTTCTCGAACGTGCCATATTACACAACCCAGGCCGATGCAGACGGTCATTTCCGCATAACATCGGAGAGACTACCATTTATGCCTTACACGATAGGGTATAAAGGCGTAAACGGCGCTGCGGTGACAAAAGTTACCACCGAAAAATTCCTTTCGCAGAATGCTAAATACATCGAAGACAACAAAATCGATGTAAACGAGTATAAAGATGCGCGTGGAAGAACCGGTCAGCAAGTACTTGAGCAAAAAACCACGAATGCAGCTGCGAAGATGCAGGCTGATGCAAACACAAATAAGGGTATGGATTCACAAAATAGCTTTGCTATTGTGATATTCGTCATCATGCTCTTGGTTGTGGTCGCTGCAATACTTGTTCTCTACCTGAGAAACAAAAATAAAGCGCCTGGCGTCGAGCTCTAAACACGTCAACTCTTTTAAGAAAAGCGTCCCGCTACGGCGGGGCGTTTTTTATGACTAATTGATTGTATTGAGCCTTCTGTCAACCCGTTCTACGCACTTTGTAGACTATAGTCCATCGACTTTTTCGACACATCGTGTAACAATGCGCTCCTATGCTTTCAAAAATTCATGCGGGCGCGACCATGGGACTCAACGGTGTTCCAATCGAAGTCGAGGTAGATGTTGCAAATAAAGGACTCCCATCGTTTACCATTGTAGGGCTCCCGAACAAATCGGTCGATGAGGCGAAAGACCGCGTCCGAACCGCGATCGTAAATACCTCATTTGAGATGCCTGATTCACGCATTACGGTGAATTTAGCGCCCGCCGATATACCAAAAGAGGGATCAGGATATGATCTACCCATCGCGCTTGGGATTCTCACCTCTCTTAGACTAGTTGACGCTAAATACTGTGGTCACAGTGTTATCGTAGGTGAGCTCTCGCTTGAAGGACAGGTGCGTCCCATATCGGGAGCCATTTCGATTGCAGATATGGCGCGTCAAAAAGGGTTCACCCACTTATATGTGCCGATGGGGAATGTAGAAGAAGTATCACTTATTGATGGCATTACTATCTTCCCGGTTACATCGCTTGGAGAGCTCGCATTGCATTTAAACGGTGACAAGCTCATTAGGCCACATATCAGATCAACCCGTGACTTCTCGAGTTTTGAAGAGTTAGAAAATGATTTCGCCGAAGTGCGCGGACAGTTTCACACAAAACGTGCCCTCGAGATCGCTGCCGCCGGGTTTCACAATGTTCATCTTAAAGGGTCCCCAGGCGCTGGCAAAACAATGCTCTCAAAAGCGTTTGTATCGATCATTCCGCCCATGACTAACGAAGAAATCCTCGAGGTTACTAAGATATATTCAATCGCGGGGCTGACACACAAGCGAGCTATAAAAGCGAATCGACCCTTTCGTTCGCCTCATCACACTACGTCGCGGGTCGGCTTGATCGGTGGTGGATCGATTCCCGTGCCGGGTGAAATTTCGCTTGCCCATCGGGGAGTATTATTCCTCGACGAGTTTGCCGAATTCCCTCGGTCAGTGATAGAGTCTCTACGTCAGCCCATGGAAGATGGAATTGTTACGGTGTCGCGCGCCGCCGGAAGCCTTACGTTTCCGGCGCGCTTTGTTCTTGTTGCTGCATCGAATCCATGCCCATGCGGATATTTAGGACACCCGAAGCGCACATGTAAATGCCTGCCCGGTACTATCATTAAATATAAAAAGCGTCTATCAGGTCCCATCCTAGACCGCATAGACCTACATATCGATGTGCCGCCGGTCGACAAAGCCGAGTTGACCGGC
>JACOTV010000055.1 GCA_016178125.1 Candidatus Microgenomates bacterium
ATCCTGACCGAAAATATGTTCGGCGATATTTTGACCGATGAAGCCTCGGTCATCACCGGATCGCTTGGGATGTTGCCATCGGCATCAATTGGCGAAAAAACGGCATTGTACGAACCGATCCACGGATCGTATCCAAAAGCCGCCGGTAAAAATACCGCAAATCCCATAGGAACCATTCTTTCGACTGCGATGATGCTTGAATATTCGTTCGAGATGCTCCATGAAGCCGATGCAGTGCGCGCCGCGGTGAACGACGCACTCGACCGCGGCGCGGGAACACAGGACATCGCCAAAATGAATCCGCTTTCAACGACTGACCTTGGTGATAAAATCACTTCTTTGATACAATAATTTCTTCATGCAAAAAACGCCTCATTTTTTTAAATTCTACTCACGGATGGGACTCAAAAACCCACCTATTTATACTAAGGCCCTCAACATCGGTGTCGAAGAAGCCCCAGACGCAATACTTGATGATATGTTCCTTGCCTCATTCCCAACCGCGACCGTCGATGCGTTTGCATTTGCCGATCCTCAAACCATTCCCGATAAGGACTTTATGGGCGAAGTTGCGGTTGAGTCGTTTGAAGCAATAAGTATCATCAAAAACACCCTTTCGTCCGACGAAACGCAGGTCGTTGTAGGAGGCGATCATAGCGTCGCGTTCGCGTCAATTAACGCGGTGCTTGAACGCGTTAAGTCTGTGGATCTGGGCTATGTGCAAATCGATTCGCACACCGATATGAATCGCTACGACGAAAGTATTTCTAAAAACTGGCACGGCATGTATTTGCGTCCGCTTCTTGATGGATATGATGTCCCCCTCATTAATGCGTTAGTGTCACAAAAGTTGACGCATAAAAATGTAACGTTTATTGGGAATCTTGACGCAGATCCGGCCGAGTGGAAATTCTTCCAGGATAACAATCTCGCAAACATTACGGTAGAACAGGCGCGGAAAAAATCCGGGCTCGACAGTCTACTCGTGAGGCTTTCTCAACTAAAGCATCTTCACATCTCAATCGACATCGACGGGTTTGACGGAAGCATTGCCCCAGCAACAGGACTCCCCGCAAAGGAGGGGCTATTATTTGAAGACGTAAAACCACTCTTTGATTTTGCCAAATCCTTCCCCTCGATTTCTATTGATTTAGTCGAGGTAAATCCGAAAAAAGAAGGCGCCCAACAAACCATCAAACTTGCGCAAGATATTCTCCGAGCGTTAGTGTGATTTCGCAGACTCCCGTAGCATTTGAAACCGGCGTGTTATAATCCTTACGCATGTCAAACCCCGAAGGCTCGCACAAGTTCAGCTTCGCCAACTCACACGAGGCTCTAAATACAGGGCCAAAACCGGTTGATCTCACTTCGGGATATTTGCCCTTTCCTATTCCGCATGTGGTGCGGATGGTTACTGCTCAGGCTACCCTTAATCCCGAACTAGCTATTCAGCCGAGTGGCCAAGGACTTCCCGAACTTCGGCAGGCTGCATCAGATAAATTCCTCAGAGAATATGGCGTACAATACGATCCAGAGCTGGTGTTGGTCACCAACGGATCATCGGGCGCATTGCGCGTTGTACTGTCACGGTTTAACGGTCTATTTGAGGGGTCTGGGTCAGATGTGGCAAAACCTAAGCTATGGACCCCCGAAGTAGGCTATGATTACCGAAAAATTGCGCGATATTCGGGAATTGGCGACGTCGGCCGGTATCCACTTAAAAATGGCGTACCAGATGTCGAGAAAATAGCCGATCTTTTTGCAGAAAGCGAGGGGCGCAATATTTTCCTTATAAACTCCCCAGCAAATCCGACCGGAAAAATTATTCCCGAGCACGTTTTAGAACAGCTTGCTGACGTTTTTGGAGAACAAGATATTGCCGTCGAAGACAATGTGTTTGCCGGCATGACATTTGATGGCATTAAGCACTCCTCAATTGCGTCACACGCGCACGAGAAAACGATTGCAATAGGCAGCACTTCAAAAGATGGCGCAAACTGGCAGGTGGGCTGGCTTATGGCACCAAACCCAGAAATTTATAATGAGTTATTGGATATTCGTGAAGCAACCGGCGGGGTATTTCCTCCGGTCCAACTTGGCGCAGCCACGCTGTTAAACTCTCGCGAAGATTCTCGTGCCTGGACCCGCGACGAAATGCAGCGTAAACGTGACCTTATGTATGAGCACCTTACTCAGATTCCCGGGTACGAAGGAATTGAAAAGCCAGAGGGTGGATTCTTCTATTTCTTGCCAGGGCTTCCTGATGCGGAAAGATTAAAAGAAGAGGCCGGTGTCTTAATAACTGATGGGAAGAAATATGGCCTTGAGGGGTACAGTAGAATTTCATTCGCCGCATCAGACGAAGCAATCGTTGAAGGCGTACGTCGCATGGCCGCCTACATGCAAAGCTAGTGGCCCCCCTTCGCCTGTTGTTTTTGACATGGCTTCGGTGGGGCATAAGAGTCGCTAATTCCTCATTCTTCGGAAAACGACTCTAATGTCGGGGCGACAGGACTTGAACCTGCGACCTTTGGACCCCCAGCCCAACGTTCTAGCCATCTGAACTACGCCCCGTGCGTAATTTACGTTCATATTATACTCCAAGGAGCATATAATATATGCTTATGTCGAAACTAGCCCCTCTTGAGAAGCTGAAGTTCTTAAGCGAAGAAAACGTTCGCGACCTCGCCACCAAACACGGCACGCCAATTTATGTGAACAGCCGTGCTATGTTCACCAAACAAGTAAAATCGATACAGGGCGTGGTAACTAAGACGCCGCTTACTATTCGCTACGCCATGAAGGCGAATCATAACCATGACGTTCTAAAACTGATCCATTCTCTCGGTGTTAAGATCGATGCGAGTTCAGGATACGAAGTAGAAGAGGCTATTAAATGTGGATTTGCTCCTGAGGATATTTTATTGACGAGCCAGGAACTCCCTAAAAATCTTAAAGAGCTGGTCAAAAAAGGGATTCAATTTAACGCCACTTCATTTCATCAGCTTGAGGAGTATGGGGCGTTGTTTCCCGGACACGACGTGACAGTGCGTATAAATCCAGGCGTGGGATCAGGATTTGATCGCAAAGTGACCACAGCGGGCGTGAGTGCAGGATTTGGGATTTGGCACGAATACCTTGATCGGGTTTTTGAAACGTCCAAAAAATATAATCTTCGTATCAACCGATTACACACTCACATTGGCGCAGGAAGCGACGTCGAAGTGTGGAAGAACGTCATAGACATTAATCTAAAACTGCTTGAACAGATGCCAACCGTAGATATTGTGAATGTCGGCGGTGGATTCAAAGTGGCCAGAATGTCTGACGAAAAGACCACCGATATGAACGACGTGCTGCCCGCGCTTGACGCAAAACTTATCGAATTCAGTGCACGAACCGGGCGAACGATTTCTGTGGAAATAGAGCCAGGCACCTATATCGCAGCGCCTTCTGCAGCCATCATATGTGAAGTAATTGATACCGTTGATACGGGCAAAAATGGATACACCTTTATTCGTACCAATACCGGGATGAACGACTTGTTGCGGCCCGCGCTCTATGGAGCACAACATCCGCTTATTGCGGTTTCGCGTAACGATGAGGTCGCGAAACCGCCCAAAGAATACATAGTGATCGGTCATTGCTGTGAATCAGGCGATGCGATAACGGTGGCTCCTGGAAACAGTGAAGAACTTATGCCGCGCACATTGCCCACTGTTGAAATAGGTGACTATATAGTGATCGAGGGATGCGGTGCTTATTGTGCGTCTATGTCGGCGAAGGGATATAATGGATTTCCAGAGACACTCGAAATAATGATATGAATAAACGACCGTCGTGGGATCAATACTTCATGGAGTTAGCAGAAGTGGTAAAACACCGCGCCGACTGTCTTCGTCTTCATGTTGGTGCAGTAATAGTAAAAGATAAACGGATTATTGCAACAGGGTATAACGGCACGCCGCACGGCGTTCAAAACTGTACCGAAGGAGGGTGCGAGCGATGCAAACGTCGAGACGATGGGAAAATCGGTCCAGGCGAGGAAAAAGGCGCATGTTTGTGTCTTCATGCCGAGCAAAACGCCATTATTCAGTCTGCGTACCAAGGAAGTACCACCAAGGATGCAACGTTGTACAGTACCTATGCCCCGTGTACTCAATGTGCAAAAATGATCATTAACGCGGGAATAGTCCGTGTCGTGTGCGGCCGCGCGCACGACGATGAGTACGGCACCGATCTTCTGCGCGCGGCCGGCATCAAAGTCGAGCTCTCTTCTTGAATCAAATCCCCATTTCAATTACTATCAAAGTATGTCCTGAACACGTTTCAGGATCTTATCGGATGCAAAATTGCATATGTTACTAAACAACGACCAACTTAAGGCTCTGCTTCTGCATAGCGGACTTGTGCATGAGAAGGAATTTCAGGATCTCGTAAACTACGCAAAGGCCAACGGCATGGATGTAGAACAGGCAATTAGTGAAAAAAACATCATTCCCGACGAAACTCTCGGCCTCATGATCGCAAATGCGCTCAAAATTCCGTTTGTCTCGCTTGGAAAACTTTCGATCAACGAAGACGTATTTCATATTATTTCCGAAAAATTTGCGCGCCGTAAGAAAATTATTCCGTTTGAACGGTCGGCCGAAGGCATCAAAGTCGCGCTCGTCAATCCCTATAATACCGAGCTTTTGCAAATGCTGGCGCGTAAAACCGGGCAGCGTATTTTCCCGTATCTTGCCACCGAGCGCGACATCCAAAATGCGTATCACATATATCGTAAGGACCTTCAGAAGTCGTTCGACACGCTTATCAAGGAACAGATCGAAGAATCAGGCGATTCCCCCGACGACGCTCCTATTTCTAAAATCGTCGACATGCTTATTAACTACGCACAGCAAGATCATGTCTCAGACATTCACATCGAACCCGAGGAAGCCCACTCGCTCGTGAGATTCCGCATAGACGGTATTTTGCACGATGTCCTTGAGGTTTCAAAGTCGCTCCACGACCGAGTGGTAACGCGTATTAAAATCATGTCTCGGCTTCGTACCGATGAACATTTGGCGCCTCAGGACGGTAAAATTCACACCAAAGTCGACGACGAAGACCTAGACATTCGTGTGTCTATATTACCGGTTGCCGAAGGCGAGAAGATTGTTATGCGTTTGTTATCGTCGGCCAGTGGAAAACTGTCACTCAGCGATTTGGGAATGAATGATCGGGACCTTAAAAAAGTAGAAAATGCGTATAGTAAATCGTTTGGCATGATTCTTTCAACCGGACCAACGGGATCGGGGAAAACGAGTTCAATTTACGCCATTGTCAAAGTGCTCAACACCCGCGAGAAAAACATTACCACCATCGAAGATCCAGTAGAGTATCGCATTCGCGGCGTGAATCAAATTCAGGTTAACACCAAGACCAATCTCACCTTTGCGTCGGGTCTTCGATCGATTTTTGGAGAAATTCGTGACGGCGAAACTGCCGGCATTGCGGTAAACGCAGCACTCACTGGTCATTTGGTGGTTTCCACCCTTCACACAAACGACGCAGCAACCGCGCTGCCACGCCTTATCGATATGAAAGTCGAGCCTTTTTTGGTTGCATCAACGGTAAACGTTATCATTGCACAGCGCTTGGTTCGTAAGCTGTGTGAAAATTGCCGTATATCGTTTATCACAAACGAAGAAGAGCTGTTAAAAAGTCTTCCTAAAGAGATTATCGCCAAGCATTACATACCAACGGGTCCACAACGTGAAATACGCATGTACAAAGGCCAAGGGTGCAAGATTTGCCACTTCACCGGGTATAAGGGCCGCGTAGGTATTTTTGAGGTCCTCGAAATTACCTCGAGTATACGCACCCTTATTGCCGCAAAAAATGATTCCGATGTGGAACGTCTGAAAAGATCAGTCTCATTAGTAATATTTCAACAATGCTCGCGGCCGGCATTTCCATTGTCGATATTGTAGATTCACTCCTTGAAGACGCAAAAGGCGACCAGAAGATACTTATTGAGACCATGAAAGATGATATTAATCAGGGTCACCGTTTAAACGAGACGTTTGCCAAATTCCCCCAAGTATTTGATAAAGTAACCGTCAACATCGTCAAAGCAGCCGAAGAGGCGGGCACACTCGACGTAACGCTCAAGGATCTTAAAGCCACGATTAAACGCGATCAAGAATTCACCGATAAAGTGCGTTCAGCGTTCGTATATCCGCTGCTTATTATGGGGGTTTTTGGTGGCGTGATGCTTGTGATCCTCACGTTCGTTGTCCCTCGTATATCGAAGGTGTTTATGCGCATGAATGCCACTCTTCCGCTCCCCACAAAAGTCCTGATGTTTCTCTCAGAAGTCCTGCTAACGTACACGATTCCGCTAATTGTGGGATTAATTGCCGCGGGGGTTGGATTTTATTTCCTCTATAAATCAAAAAAACGCATGATTTTTAACATGCTATTTTCGCTTCCTTTGGTTTCACAACTTGTTCGTCAGATCGACCTGACACGCTTTACCCGCAGTATGTTCCTCCTTCTTACATCGGGCATCCCCATTGTTACCGCGCTTGACCTTTCTGAAGAAGTTGTCTTAAAAAATGACGTACGTAAGTCTATAAAACGAGCCCGTGACGTGGTGTTTTCGGGGCGCCCGCTTTCTCAGGCCTTTAAAGAAGAAAAGAAAACGATTCCCACCATGATGACGCGCATTGCAGAAGCTGGAGAGCGAAGCGGGGGACTCGACAAGGCGATGTCCGACATTTCGGAATACCTCGACTATGAAGTCGGTAAAACACTGGCTTCGGTCATTGTGGTTATTGAGCCACTTATGCTGGTCATCGTGGGTGTATTGATTGGCGGTATGATGCTTGCGATTATCGCGCCTATTTATGGACTCATTGGATCAGTAGGAAGATAGATTAAGAAGCCTGAGGTTCGATTGGTGTCTGAGGAGTGGGGACTGGTACAGGCGCGGTAGTTCCACCGAGCAACTGCTTGATCTTCTCAATGATTTGGTCAGGGACAACGTCTGCTTTCACAATGTACGCTTTGGCACCCAACTTAATTGCTTCGTTGATTACCGGATCGTGCGAAAGATTCGTGCAAATCACAATAACCGGCATTTTGGCGGGCTTAGGATCTTCGGTGTTCAATTTCTGCATAACGCCAATACCATCGAGTTCGGGCATCATGACGTCAAGAAGAATAAGATCAAAGTTCCCTGTACGGATTTTCTCGAGTCCTTCTTTTCCATCAAGAGCTGTTTCTACTTCGTAGCCTGCGCTCTGGATGACTTCCTCATACAGCTCGCGCAAGTACAATTCGTCGTCGATAATGAGAATTCGCTGTGCCATGCCAACAATATAGTAAATTCCACCAAGGAAGTCAATGAATTTGTGTTCGATATCATCTACCGTTTCTGATTGAAAATAAAAGTCTGGCAAATTCTACAGAAAAATGATCCAAATAATCTTGTCAGGATTCCTGACAAAAGTGTCATTTTAAATTCAGTCGACTCTCTGTATGATTTGACACGGACCTATGAAGTTGCAGCAATATAGGGAGCAAATCGATGACATCGATCGCGAGCTGATCAAGATCATAGCTCAGCGAAACGATCTTGTCAAAGAATTTGCCATCTATAAAAAGCACCAGCAAATGCCGCCTTTTGATATGAAAAGGTGGAAAGAGCTTATCAGGACTCGGGCTGACTACGCCGGAGACCTGCGTGTAGATCTGGTGTATTTTAAAAAGATCTACATGCTGATCCTTCGGATGGCGCTCGACATAGAACAGATTATCTAAGCATAAAGCTCTTTCCGCCGTTCAATTGGCAATTATAAACCGACGGTGTATAATTGGATTTTGGATTATGTTGAAGGCCCAAAAGAGCGACAGCTTCGCCTCACTATTCAAAAAATACCGCCTCCGCTCGGAAATCGAGACGCTCTCTCAATTTGGTGACTTACTCGCGCAAGAAGGCCTCGTTTACGAAAACAGCCTCTTCACTCATTGGCAAAAAGGCGACCGCATTCCGAAGGATAGAAGATTGTTACTCATAATCATCGAAATCTTTCTTAAACGTGGAGGCATCACAAGACCTGAAGAGGCGAATAAACTGCTTGCCTCATGCGTGCATCGGGATCTTGAAGAACATGAGATAAGAACACTGTTTGGTAGTGTAAATACATCTCGCACTATCATGCAGGCAGACACATCAGCTATTCAAAATGCAAAATATGAAGCGATAAGTTTGCGATCGCTTCTTAAATCAAAGTACACGAATTGGCTGGTATTTCTATATGTAGTCGTGACCATATGGCATATCCGGATTTGGACCCTTAAGCTTTTCAATACCCCCGAAACAGATATTGTCGGAAACGTATATGGTCTAATTGCCCTAAGCAGTGGTTTTTATATGTTTCGATTATTGAAACACGCAAGCAATAATTCTTACAACAATAAATTTGCAGCGGTATCGAAATATTTAGCTTTTGGGCTATTAAGTCAATGGACGGGATTAGTTATGTGGTCGTTTTATACACATTTCAGGATCGAAGTTCCATACCCATCATTTGCTGACTTTGGATACTTTGGACTCATACCCCTCTACACGATTGCTGCAATTAAATTACTCCACAAGGGAGATTATTATTTGAGCACTCTCCGATCAAATAAGAAGTTTTTGATCTTTTTTATGCCGCTCATAATCCTTGCGGCATGCTACTCAGTATTTTTACACATATCAGGATTTGCATTTATCCGCCAAGTACGAGTCGTTTTGAACGCATCTTACCCGCTAGGTGAGGTCATACCGATATTAATTGTTATGTATATTCTTATATCGCCAAACTATTCGCTTGACAAACTATCACGCAAACTATTGATGTTTTTAGTGGGAGCATTCTTTGTACAGTTTGTTGCCGACTATGCTTTTATATACGTCGCTCAGTTAAATCAATATGTCAACGGAGGATATGTAGATTACATATATGCATCGGCTTACATGATTATGAATCTGGTAATAATAGCTTTTACGAATAAGAACCTATGCAACTTATCTACTAACTACCGTTTTGATAAAAATCGCACCTATAAACAGAACAACCATTATTTGACTGCATTGCCAATTGCCCAATTACGCGATGAAAAGCGAAAATAGTACCTTTGCAGAACTGTTTAAAAAATACCGCCTCCGCTCGGAAATCGAGACGCTCTCTCAATTTGGTGATTTACTCGCTCAAGAAGGCCTGGTTTACGAAAACAGCCTCTTCACTCATTGGCAAAAAGGCGACCGTGTACCGAAGGATAGAAAAGTACTACTGGTGATCATCACCATATTTATTAAGCGTGGTTCTGTTCGCACAGCAGAAGAAGCAAATGAACTCCTCGATTCGGTGGGGCAAAGAGCTCTTCGAACTAACGAAATCGAAGATCTCAGATTCCATAATCCAGACAGAACAGCACTTAAAGACAGTCCCACTGTGTTTACAAATGAAAGATCCTTGGGGCAAATGCTCAGGTACACCGCTTTATCAATAATAATCACAAGACCTGCACAGGTAGTATTGGCACTTTTTCTTGTACAAAGTATATGGTTTTACAGAATTCAGGCTTTCCATCTCTACGATACTAATGAGGCCTATTGGTTCAACTGGAGCTACGGATTTATCGCCTTATTGGGTGCCTTATATGGACTATTCCATCCAAAAAGCAAAAAATCACCCTATTACCAGGCAATACGCTTATTATCGTTTGGTATGCTCTGCGAGTGGTTTGGGGTGCAGGTGTGGTTTTACTATAACCTGACAGGTATCAATGTGCCGTACCCATCTATCGCGGACCTCGGGTATTTTTCGATAATTCCGGTATACACATTAGCGGCCATGAAGATCGCTAACACTACGAATAGTATTGCCTTTACTCTGAATAAGAAGATAATCCTATTACTTACTCCCGTTTTATTGTTAACGCTTGGGTATTCGACAATGCTTGCAGCGACCGGCCTCAATTTATCCCGTCAGGTGCGGTTCTTCTTAAGCTTCACTCAACCAACCGGAGAAATAATACCAGTGTCAATATTGGTGTATCTGTTGTTGTATTGTCGTACTAAACTCAATCAAGCGACTCGTCTTTATATATCAATCCTCACCGTATGTATGGGTCTTCAATTGTTCACCGACTTTACTTTTATGTTTAGTGCACAAACAAATCAATACCTCAACGCGGGCATCAATGACTATTTGTATGTAATAACGTATAGTGCCATGAGTCTCACAATCATTTCTTTTGTTAATAACTCACAAGCGATAGTCCGGAGAGCTGTTAAAGTAACGAAGGTAGTTGATGCAACTAGCACTCTCCTATATTCACGATTTAGTTTGAAGCATCTATGAACCAACAAAATCAAACCTTTGCAGAGTTATTCAAAAAATACCGCCTCCGCTCGGAAATCGAGACGCTCTCTCAATTTGGTGATTTACTCGCTCAAGAAGGGCTCGTTTACGAAAACAGCCTCTTCACTCATTGGCAAAAAGGTGACCGCGTACCGAAGGATAGAAAGTTGATAATGAAGATTATTTCAATCTTTGTAAAACGAGGAAGTATTCTATCGGTGTTTGAGGCAAATACCATTGTCGCCGCCGCTGACTTAAGAGACCTGGATGATCGAGAGATAGAAGATCTCCAAGGATTAATAAAACAAGCCTCCTCTGGGAGATCAAAAATGAAAACGGCCGCAGTCGATGATGCCGATAAGAGCATTTCGTACTCATTATTTAATCCGAGCGCTACCGCAGTACTTACCGGATATTTTGGGGCAGTCTTATTTAGCTGGGCTCTGTTACAGGTCTTTCAAATGAAACATACTCAGGCTAATCTGATATTCAATTTGTTATACAGCACCATGCCAGTTGTCGCTGGAATACTAGGAGTTTTCCATGCGAGAAAGTGGGGATATATGAATAATTCCATGGGCAAGGCCGTAGCTCTTTTTTCAGGAGGTCTTATAACGTGGGGAGTAGGAGGATTAATTTGGGGGGTGTACAATTTTATTCCCAAAATTGAAGTCCCTTATCCATCATACGCAGACGTTAGTTACATCCTCAGCTGGCCACTCTGGGGCGCCGGGATATATTACCTTTCCATTGCGGCAGGAATAAAACGGAATATCAAAACTTCTCGGTCGAAAAAGCTATTGATACTCGTGCCTATTATAACCATCAGTATCTCGTACTACCTCTCTGTTGTTTTAGCTCGAGGTGGAGCAATAACAAACAACGCTGATTATTTTAAGTTCTTTTTTGATGTGGCATACCCGCTTCTGGATATGCTCATAATCACCGAAGCAGCAATTATTTATGGTTTTTCGTTCAGGCTTATAAATGGTCGATATAAATGGCCGTTATATTTGATCTTGTGTGGGATAGTAATAGATTATATAGCCGATGTTATATTCTCTTATCAAACCTCAGTTGGCGCTTTTTACAACGGTGCCCCAGTAGATATCGTTTTCGCAAGTGCTATGTATTTGCTAAGTTTGGGTCTTCTCAACTTGAGTATAGCAAGAAATTGAATCGATACGCATATCTTGTCAGGAATCATGACGAAGAGCGATCTTTAATGTTCTATATGGAGCGATTATGGTATACTGAGCTTATAGAATAATATATAAACATATGCACTTTGGCGAGCATTTAACTATAGATGGGTATGGTGGCAATGAGGATTTGTTGGATAGTCGGGATATCGTCTTAAACTCATTAAGAGAACTGCCTAAGTTGGTTGACATGAACCTATTATCTGAGCCCGTCGTTTATGAGGCTCCAGGAAATAACCAAAAAGATCCAGGAGGTTGGAGTGGTTTTGTAGTCATTGCAGAAAGCCATATTAGCATTCATACGTTCCCTAAAAGAGGTTTTGTCAGCATAGATGTTTATACTTGTAAGAATGGGATGGACCGCGATTTTATAATTGGCTACTTTAAAAAAAAATTCGAACTAAAAAAAGAAGAAGTCAACTTTCTTAAAAGAGGTCTGGAGTATCCAGCAGATAATATATATGCATAAAACAGCTCTTGTGCAATTTGACAATGAATTAAAATAACACTATAGTGTTATCGGCATGGTGAATGTCGTATTTAAATCCAAAGTTGCTTTTCTCCTCCTTTCATTAGCTATTCTTATCGTCTTTTGGTACGTCCGCATCCAAGCACTTGGGATACATCAGACGCCTGAAACTTACCTATTCGGTTTCACATATGCACTCATAGCCTTAATTGGAGGAATTAACGGCTTGTGGATATCACGTGTATGGGGTGGTTTTAGGAGCGTTATGGGAAAAGGAATAATATTCTTATCACTTGCTTTGCTCGGATTGTGGCTAGGACAAACTATATGGTCGATATACAACTTGCAGGGTCTTGAGGTGCCGTATCCATCCCTTGCAGATATTGGGTACTTCTCAATAATCCCTTTGTGCGCTTTGAGCATCTTTTTTTTCGCAAGGGCATCGGGAGCGAGATTCTCACTGAGACAGTCAAAGGGAAAACTTGTGAGTGTTGCTATTCCGATAGCAATAGCGTTAATTTACTACTTCACTTTAGTAAGAAATTTGCAGCCTGATGCATCGCCCATTAAAACTTTCTTTAACTACGGATACCCCCTCGGAGAGGCTTTTACAATATCTCTTGCCTTTGTAAGCTTCGAGTTGTCGAGGCAATCCTTAGGCGGAAGGATGAAGTTGAGAATACTATACCTTATGTTTGCTCTTATTTTTCATTTCGTAACCGAATGTATATTCCTCTATACGCAGGCCGCAGGAACATACCAGAACGCAGGGTTCGTTGATCTTATGTATGCTATCTCCTTTACTATTTTATCATTAGGCTTAATATATCTCAGAAATTACGAATAGTTGGTACTATATGGACATATACGGTGAAATTACAGTAAAGATTA
>JACOTV010000056.1 GCA_016178125.1 Candidatus Microgenomates bacterium
TTCATGCCTGGGAACTTTTTTGAAGGTACCACTGACCATGATTACCCTACTTGAGGACTTTGGCATGGCCACACTGGCACTCTATATGATTCTCACCTAACGTCTAGGCGGCCAGTGAAATGTGATCTGGTCGACCAAAGTGAAATCCCTGAAAAACCGTACCACCTGCCCGAAGCGCGTCGACGCTTTGTTCCTGAGACTCAATCCCTTCGACAACAATGCACTCCACTCCAATTGATCGAGCAGATGAAATAGCATACCCTAGTTCCTCAATTGCATCATCATCACGATTGTGGGTCACTTTTACCACATCGGGAGAGATTTTGGCTTCATGTAGTGCAAGGAGTAAACTTGACGATTCTCCATCGGGAAAGTCGTCTATTGCGATCAGAAATCCTGCAGCTCTCAGCGTTCTAACGCCGCTTGCAAAGCGATCCATGTCGTCTTCCCCATGTTGCAACTCCTTATGTTCGAGAAGTTCAATAATAGCGGTCTGACGATCTGAAAGGGTAAACGAATTGGTAAGTCGACGAGTGAATCCAGGGTCAGCTAATAGCGCAGGAGGCACATTTAGCGAAACGCGCGGAATATCACGGGGGACTCGACTTGCATGGAGGGCCGTATGAATCACATGTTGGGCATGGGTATCCAGGGTAATGTCTCTTAGGAAATCTCCGGGGCGAAGAAGTGTTTGATCTGTGCGGTCACCAGATGGCTGCATGCGCGCGAGGGCCTCAACACCCCAAAGCTCGTGGCGCGCATCAAACTGAGGCTGAAAAACAGTGATGCATCGGTCCAATTCAATCACAGTCGGGCGGTCAGGATTCGCGCCGAATTGTTCTATTGGTCGAGCCATACGGTCAAAGTTACGACATTATACACGCTAATAATCAGAGTTGCCTGAAAGGAACCGTGACTTTATTGAATCGTTTCGGCGGCCGAATATGAATCTGCGGCGCGCGCGGGTGATGTACAACTTCTTCCGCGCGCGCGTAATGCCCACGTAGAATAGCCGTCGCTCTTCTTCGACGCCGAATTCTTCGTCCATCGCCTTAGCATGGGGAAGGATCCCTTCTTCGAGTCCCACAATAAATACGCAATCAAATTCGAGTCCCTTAGCCTGGTGCAATGTCATGAGCTTCACTGTTTTGTTAGGGCCGATTAAACTATTGCGTGACTGATTTTTTTCGTCGTCTGAATATTCGGACTCAACGAGCGCAACTTGTTCAAGAAACTCGATGACAATAGGAAAATTAAGCGCCACCGATTTGAGCTCCTTAATATTTTCAAGCCGTGCATAATCTTCTGTCTCGTCAGGATTATAGATTTGTAGATATCCAGTCGCATTAAAAATATCATCCATAAATTCGGCGGTGCTTTTGTCAGCAAGCTCATCGCGCAACTGAGCATAGATGTCTCGATATTTATCGTAGCGTCTTTTTCCGAGTTTTTTTATTCGTTCCTGCGAAACTTCATCATTCGGATTTACCAGCAGTCTTAAGTATGAAAGTACATCCTTTACCTCCTTACGCTCATAAAATCGCGTGCCACCGATTAATACATACGGAATACTTTGATGAAGAAGAGCTTCTTCGATAACGCGGGATTGTGCATTCGTTCGGTAGAGCACGGCAAATGATTCGCAGTCATCTGAAGATTTTTGAATTTCGTCGATTACATAAAATATCTCGTCTTGCTCATCGTCCGCTTCGTAAAAAACGACTTCCTCACCGACAGTGTTGTCCGTAAAAAGCCCAAGAATGGGGTGTGATCGGTTTACCGATATGACCTCATATGCATAATTGAGAATAGGCTGCGTAGAACGATAATTTTGTTCAAGCTTGAATATCTTTGTATTTGGAAAATCAGTCTCAAATTTTTGTAGGTTGCGTATGTCGGCTCCCCGCCACGAGTAGATGCTTTGTGAAAAGTCACCGACGATTGTGACGTTTTGACTCGCCTCACCGAGAACTTTGGTGAGCGTATATTGCGCAACATTTGTGTCCTGAAACTCGTCAACCATGAGGTACTGATACTTGTTGTGATACTTCTGTAATATCTCAGGCCTGGTTTTGAGGAGTTCGATTGCTTTCATAAGGAGGTCATCAAAGTCAAGAGCCGAACATTTGGTGAGTTCCTTTTGGTATTGCTGGTATACGCCTGCGATAATCTCAGAGGAATAGTCCGAAAAAAGCTGGCGGTATTTCTCGGGGGTGATAAGTTCGTTTTTAGCACCCGATATGCGATTTAAAAAATATGATGGCGTAAAGCGCGAAGGAAGTGATTTGGTGATTTTTTTAATAACATCACGCTGATCGTTATCGTCGTATATGACATAATTTTTTGGTATTCCTATTTCTTCGCCATCAATTCGGAGCATTTTTGCACAGAAGGTATGAAAAGTCCCTACGTATCCTAAATGCACAGCTCCCATGCGCGACTTCATTTCGCTTGCCGCTTTGTTGGTAAACGTCCTGCGTTTTGTTGTTCTGTATTTAAGCCATTGAAGTCAATCTGAGCCATAGCATATAATAATAACAAATATGAAGTACTTAATCGCGAACCTTAAAGAACATCAGAGCCTCGAAGAGGCCGTCACATGGATTAACAAATTCGTCAACACCCTGAGGGCTAACAGCCACGTAATTGATGCGCTTCGTTCTGAGCGTGTACAAGTCGTACTTGCTCCTTCTGCACCGTTTTTGGTAACGTTTAAGAGCTCCGTGCATGAATTCCCCAATGTCCTCTTAGCGTCACAAGATGTCTCGGGATTTATGCAGGGAAGTTACACCGGTGAAACGGGGGGACATACGCTTCGCGGCATTGTGTCATATGCTATTATCGGACATAGTGAACGCCGGAGATATTTGGGCGAGACTAATGAACTGGTACGCACCAAAATGCAAAACGCTCAAACAGCAAATATCTTGCCCATCCTCTGTGTACGCGGAAGTGAAGATGTACTGCATATCGAACGGGGTATGGTGGCTTACGAGCCAGCAGACGCCATAGGGACCGGAAAAAATTATCCGGTAGAAACCGTTGAGATATTTAGAAAGCAGATGCAGCTTCCCGTTGGGATACCATTCTTGTACGGAGGGAGTGTTGACTCTCAGAATATGCGTTTGTATCTTAAGTCGCCTCACATAGACGGGCTTCTTGTTGGAACTGCTTCGCTCGATGCTTCCCAGGTAAATATCTTGCTTTTGGGCGTCCCCGGGGGTGACCATGATGGGCCGAATTTATCGGATTCCATAAATGTCATGAGCTACGACATGAAGACCAATCAGCTAACGACCATCGGGATTCCCCGCGACGTATGGAGTGAGACACTGCACCAGAAGATAAACGCAGCCTATGCAACTGGTGAGGCGATAGACCCGGGCAAAGGCATGACGCTTGCTAAGGCCGAGGTAAGTAGTATCGTCGGTATTCCGATCGACATATGTCTGGTGATACCGCGCTAAAGTACGTTCGCTCACGGCACGCAACAGGTGCCGAGGGAAGCGATTTTAGCCGTAATCAGCGCCAACAGGCGGTCATGAAATCGATACGCGCTAAAGTGCTTTCGTCACGCATGCTTTTGAACCCGCGTAATCTGGAAGGACTATACAAGACACTTGATCACCTGGTACAACGTGATATTACAAACGAACAAGGAGCCCAGATTGCAAAAAATATTGTACTGAAGCGTAAGTTCACTCAGGTCGCAGGTGTATTACCTCGAGAGCTGTTCACGGTGCCTGATGTATGGCAATATAATGGACAGTATGTCCTAGTTCCAACGGCTGGAGGATTCACACAAGTGCATAAATACGTAGAGGATTTACTTCACGAAAAAGACTTCTTAAAAGATAAGTGAGGCAAGCATAATAACGCTTGCGACGACCAGAAGACCTATTGAATATTGGATGGTCCCCGCAATCGGCAACGTAGGGGCAATCGTTGCGGCCTCAGTCGAGCTTCCACCGGTAGTTGGGAGCGTGGCTATCTCGGCGGCGGCAGTGCTATCGGTTGAGTCCGTCGAGGTAGTTGTTGTGGTCGTGGTTGGGGCACTAGCCAAGGCACCTGGCGTGGGCGTTGGCGAGGCGGTGACGTCGA
>JACOTV010000057.1 GCA_016178125.1 Candidatus Microgenomates bacterium
AAATTATACAACCAGATCCTTCCGTAGCGGCCGAGCAAAGTTACCCGCACCGCTATTCTATGGAAACAGTTCCCGCACCAGTAGGCGCGGAGGTGACGGAGTTTGAGCGCACCCCCGAGGGTTATTTAGAACTTGAGTGGCAATATCGTGAAGTTCAAGGGGCTTTGGCATTGGATTTTGGCAATACCGTAGCAACGACAATGAGCCGTGCCGATCTGGAAGCGTCGGTTAAAGAACATGTCGATAACATGAATGCTGAACGCGTGGCCGTAGAAGCTGAACCAATAGATATTAGACGGGTTGACGAAACATTCTTACGCCGCCTAGCTAACCTTAAAACCTTTGATAAAGAAGGTACTGCCTATCTCAAGCAGTTAGCCCGTCCTCTCTGGCAAGAACACTTGCCCCAAGATGATACTCCTGAAGCTAATGACAAGTGGGAGGCTTTTAAGAGCCAGTACCCAGAACACATGCAAATCAACCTGGAAGAACTCCGTTTATTGGATGGCAAAATGCGTGTACTCTCCGCTGATGAAGAATTACAAGGCCGCGTGCAAGAAATTCATGGTGAACATCTGGAAGTTATGCGGGCGGCTTCCGCTTTTGTCGGTGCTGACCGCAAAGTAGACGAACTCTCCCGTAAAATAGTTGGGCTATACCAAGGCGCGGCGGTGTCCAACCGCTCATTAACCACCGCTGAAAGCCGTCATGTTGAGCGTCTGCAAGCGCAACAAATACAGATTCGGGCAAATCGTGGCAAAGAGATCACGACCCCAGACATGCTAGATAAAGTAAAAGTTGAACTTCGGAATCGTATGGATATCCAGCGTCGCCGCGACTTCGAACAAGGCTTGGTATTAACTGATTCAATGAAAGCAATTATTAACGAATTATTACCATCCTTGGCGCAAGGCAGGCCAGCCCTACTCGTTGGTGAAACCGGTGGAGCTAAAACCGCCTTGGCTGAATATATTTCTCATCAGTATTTTGGCGTTGAGCCAGAGTTTATTTCTGGTTACGGGGATGTGAACAGTTATCAGGTCATGGGCAAGATGAGCTTGAGGAACGAAGAAGGTACAACGGTATCGGATTTTGTACCAGGCCCCATCATACGTGCTATGGAAGAAGGCCGGCCATTGATACTAGATGAAATTAACGCTATGCCTGCCGAATTCTTAAAGCGTCTAAACAAGATTGTCCAGCTTCGCCCAGGTGATACCTTTGTCGTCCAGGAAGACTCTGGCCGAGAAGTCACCATTAAGCCCGGCTTCTTTATTATTGGAACAGCAAACGAAAAGTCCAAGCGATATAAAGGTATTGAGGACTTAAGCGTTGAATTCCAAAACCGCTTTGGCGCAAATGTCATACGCGTGCATTATCCTGACCACGATGTAGTCTTTGGACAACCCCCAGTTGAAAATACTATTATTGCAAAAGCGGCTCTTACTGACCGTTCGGGCCAAATGGTTGGCGGAATTGACCCTAAAGAACTGGAACGGTTTGTTCGCGCCTGCTTTATTACTCAACAGGTATTCACCGGCAACTTTGGCAAAGGCTTTAACGACTTCGTGACATCAGAGCGCATTGGGGATAATAAGCCAGGTCTTGATGAGGCGGTGTTAGCACCTCGTACAATGGTGTCATTATTAGAGAAAGTTCGTGACTCTTACGGCAAAGTCAGCCTCGATCAGGTTCTTCGCCGTTTCGTAAATGGTATTAAGAGTGATAATGACAAACTGCAAATGACTACTATCCTGAAAGGACAATTTTTCTTAGGGGAAGAGAAGGCCGAATAAATGGTCTCACCTAATTCCTCTGACTTTTCTTTTGATCTATACCCTGGGCTGGACGCCGATCTGGACGCGGCTTATGAACGAAATATAGCTCAAGGCACCGCTTCTCCGGAAGACGTTGCAACTTCTGGGTTAGCCGCTGTCGTACAGGAAGCTTTAGTAAAAGCACCAGTCCCAAGCAGTGAAACTCTAAATCCTGAAGCCAGTTTATGGGCTGTTGAGGAATTAATGCCAGTTCTTACATCCTGGAAACGTTACGATACACATTTTAGTAGCTTTATGCCAGATATGAGCGATATATCCCGTAACTTGGTACTTGTACCCTGGCGCGAAATGAAGGCTCGTTTGAGTGACTTTGGTGGTTGGCTTGAAGGATTACGCGAGACCCAAGGTCTTCCGAAGGATTATATTAACGACCAACTCCTGACAGCAATTCAAACTGACCAGGCGATTTACCGTACCCCCAATCTGCCCGATCAAATGATTAGTATGTCTACGTACCTGGATCGAAAGATTGAACAAGACGGCTCATGGGGTATTATGTTGGCTCAAACCAGTGATGAGGCAGGCATAGATGTTCTTAAAGGCCAAAGTCCTGACCAACTAACCGAAAATGGCGAGAAAGATTTTAAGGTAGCTGGCCAGCAGGTAGACGCTATGGGAATTTTTGAATGGATCGCTCTAACGCTACAAGAAAATCCCCGTATGTTATCGTCAAAGGATTACTCATGGCTTTTAGCTAACCGTTTCACGGATTCGAGTGGCGGCCCGCTGGTGCCGTTTGGCTGTTGGGACGTTGGTCAGGTCGGGTCGTTCTTGAACGACGCTGACTACCAGTACGACAACACCCGCCCTCGTCTCGCAGTGATGAATAGTTTACTATTTGGTTATTGATTCTTTCTTTTTCCTTCTTTTCTTTTTATTCCAGGCCCACAATACCCCAGCCGTAAGGCTGTGGGATGCATGAAACAGCTAATGCCCCGGCCGTAAGGCCGTGGGAAGTTTACTCAAACCTACACGATTGTAGCGCTATTTGGCGCAAGTGTGAATGTTTGGTCTATAAGTTACAAGCGGCGCTTAGTTAAAAAGTAACCTTCTAGCTTAAACTCCTAGACTTCCTGGCTCTTCGCGGTACTCTGTTCCTTGCTATGGAAAAGCAAGAGATAAAATACTGTCTGTATGCCTGCAAATCGACTGAGAGTGATGAACGCCAAGCAATAATCTCCATTGACTCACAAATCAAGGAAATGACGGCTATGGCTGACCGTGAGGGGCTGAAGATCATAGAAATCAAGCAAGAGAGCCATTCAGCAAAGCAATCAGGGCAACGGCCAGTCTTCCTACAGCTCTTAGCTGATCTTCGTAGCGACAAGTTTCAAGGGGTGCTGACGTGGGCACCAGACCGGTTATCCCGAAATGCAGGCGATCTCGGCTCACTCGTCGACTGCTTCAGTAATACGCCGAACGAGAAGTTCCTGCTGATGATCCTGTGTAGCCAAGCCAAACTGGAGAACGACAACGGAGGCGTGAACGTCAAACGTGGCATTAGAGCCAAGTGCGAAATGGGCTGGCGGCCATGCATGCCGCCAATAGGCTACCACAATCGTGCCTTTAATGGTGTGAAGGATATTGTTGAAGATCCTGAGCGAGCACCGTTCATTAAAGCAATGTTTGAGCGGGTAGCCTTAAGAGGCGATAGTGGCCGGACAGTTAAGAAATGGCTGGATAAACAAGCTTTTACCACCCGATCAGGTGCACAAGTGACCCTGAGCCAGATCTACCTTATGCTAAAGAACCCTTTTTACTACGGTATCTTTGAATATCCTAAGAAAAGCGGCACTTGGTATGATGGTTTACATCCAAAACTTGTGAGTAAGGAGCTGTTTGATCAAGTACAAGATCGTCACTTTTGTTGGATTCAGCGAGTTGTTCAAAAATAAGGGACGCATTAACTTCATCAAAATATGTTTTATTGTAATTTTTATGAGACTTCGTGATAGGTAATTTCCAGAATTCAGGGAATTCTGTCCTCACATTTTCAATTACTTTAGACACATAAACTCCAATTTATAACTCGTAGAGGGTTTATAAGCATATTACACAACATTATACTCTGTTTACGACGATTTATCATCTATAACGCAGCTATTTGTTAGACTTTACAAGAGTTTCGTTTAGTATTTAATATTGTTTTCTGAAGTTGGCTGTGCTTGTCTTTAGATAGAGCTTCGGCTCAACATTAACAAGTAACCAATTTAATGAACGAACATCAAGGTTCAAGTTCTGACTATAAATGAAAGCATAATTAAGCTTTTGCTTTTTAACCTATCAACAAAACCTAAAAACGTTAATATATTACTAGACACATGTTAACGTCGTTAATATATCGATGATGATATGTGGCTTTTTACTGCTATAATTTTCGTGTAGATGGAATGCGTGGGTTGGTCTTCGATGACCATTGTACCCAAAGCGCCATCAATTTGGATTTTGCTCGAAATTCCTCGATGCTGAAACGCATTCCTCCACGTTTATTATCTCTATTTTTTGAGTCAGTTTTGTATATTTGAGTTGATCGTAATATTGAACTAGCTACAAGCTCTGCAACCTACTCATTCTATTGGTTCTTACCACTAAACAATGTAATGTATTTATCATATGCAAAAAGTCTATTCCTGCTAAGCCCAGTAATCTCTTCTAATATACCTATTCGTTCAAGTTCTGATACTAGACTGTTGGCAGATTGAGGTGTTATTTTGAGATATTCAGCTGCATCATTGACTGCTATGATTGGTTTACTATAAAGTAGTTCGATAAGTTTACCAGCCGGATGAGCTCTTCTTCCTAGTTCTAGAATTTTTTGTGAATCAGTCTGGCGCAATAACATAATCGCTTGCAGAGTATCAACAGCACGCTTAGAAGTTTCACTTACACCAACTAAAAAGAATTTAAGCCAATGTTCGAGATCGTTATGTGTTCTGACTCGACTTAGCGAATCATAGTACTCTTCACGATGGCGTTCAAAGAATTCTGATAAATATAAAATTGGTCGATGTAACATTTTCCTATCGATTAGATAAAGAATTATTAGTAAGCGACCAAGTCGTCCATTACCGTCTAGATATGGGTGAATAGTTTCAAATTGATAGTGAGCAATACCGGCCTTTATCGATCCAGTTTTGACTTTTTCGGATACTGCCAGGTTGTTTACCTGAACCTCGTACGCCCTGAAGTAGGATTGCGTGGGTTTCATTGAGTAGGCGTGAAATAATAGGAAGCCTTTCTAAATTATCTAATGCATATTTCATCGCTTCTATATAATTTTGTACTTCGTGCCAGTCATCTCTACGTTCTGGTGCAACATCCTCAACACGCATAAGTGCCTCGTCCATGTTAGTTTGAGTACCCTCTATTTTATTTGATGCAGTCGCCTCTTTTGTCTCATGTATTCTGATAAAAAAGTTTATATCGGGCACGAATCTAGCATATGCATTTAGTTCACCGAGTCTATGTGTCGCTTCTTCCAGTAGTCTTGCAAGCTTGGGATCTTGTGGGTGAAAATCAATAGGCGTATCAGAAGGCAAAAAATAACTATATTCATATCCGGTATCGGCATGGGCTTTCCTGATATTTCCTGCTATAAAGGGTTTTTTATTGTTCATGGAGCCATTATTTCACAAAATTATCTTTATGTAAAGTTATACAATTAAAATTTCTTAATAATCATTTTATGTAAAGTTAAACTCTAAAATTTACATAAAATGATTATGTTTCATAATTTTTAAGATTCCTCACTACATAATTGAAATGTAATCTGTTTTCGTGATTATAATGTGGTCCAGGAGGTTTATTCCTAGTAATTTGCCGGATTCTTTAAGTCTTTTGGTAATTTCCGTGTCGGCTTCACTTGGCTGTAGTGTTCCGCTAGGGTGATTGTGTATTACTACAATGCTTGCGGCCCTGTCTGTGATTGCGTCAGCAAAAACTTCGCGCGGGTGAACTAAGCTTGAATTAAGTGTTCCTATACTAATTATTCGTTTTTGTATTAACCTATTTGCACCGTCCAGAGTGAGCACAACTAAATGTTCTTGTTTGGCCGTTCTTAGCTCTGGAACCTGAGCGACTATATCCTCGGGAGTCCTGACAGTAATATCAGTAATATTATTGCGGCCTGCAAGCTCAAAAAGTGCAACCAACTTAGTTGCAGTGGCGTC